>JANLVM010000764.1:0-11052 GCA_031364015.1 Gemmatimonadaceae bacterium | reverse complement strand
ATGACGTTCCGGCTCCAGAACGTCTGGTCGGCCGCAGGGTGATGTAGACCTGCACCTTCACCACGCTGCGCAGCCAGTCATCGCCGTGGTCGGTCCGCTGCGCATGCAGGAGAATCGACTCCGCGACGGCTTGGCGTAACGACGCCTGTGCCGCGGCGAGCGAGTCTTCCCACACCGAGTGGCCGCGAGGGAGCTTCGTACGATGGCGTAGCGGATCTTCCAGCAGGCTCATCCAGATGTGTGTCTTGTTCACGCGATAGAACCACTCGTCGATCAGGATCATGTAGGTGGGAATCGAGCCCGTCCGATCGTAGGCACGGACCGCTGCGGTGAGCGCGCTCAGGTACGATCGTGTCACCTGACGGAACGACATCTCGTCCGGGTCGCCGTGCGCGTCCACGCCGCGCACGTCGTGAATCCAGAGCACGTGATAGTTCTTGGCGGCGAGGATCGTTCGGCTCAACTGATGTTGGAACTGCTCGTTGATCACGTACGACACGAAATTCCCCTCGACGAACCTCTCGCCGACGGCGCGTTCGACGAGGGCATCCAGCTCCGCCTGTGTGTCATGCTCCTCGGGAAGAAGCGCGTATTGCAGCGGCAACCAGACCATTCGCGCGTTGTGACACGCCGCGCGGATGGTCGCGCGGTTCGCCTCCACCATGTCGAGGAGCGCGGTAAACACGGCGAGGACATCGTCGCTGGCGGCTGGCGTAAGGCCCGATGCCGTGGAGAGCCATCGCCGGAAGATGCCGCGGGCGCGCCTGGCGAATTCCCGGGTCGTCTCGTCACGCTTGTCCTGTCCGAGCAGGCGATCGTACGGCAGCAACACTTCGTCGAGCAACAGCCCACGCGCAGTGTGGAGCACGTCCGTTTCGGTTGAAGAGTCGACGGTCGTCGACGATCCGCGCACAGCTCGGACGAACGCGTGTTGCATGGCGGAATGGAATCGACGTACCTCGTCTTCGTACAGCCTCGGCTGCACGGTGCCATCGGGTCGGCGGGAGGTGAGCGAGCGACGCAGATGCTCGATCCGAACGACCACCAGCGACTCCGCACGCACGTGGTCGGCGCCCTCGTGCTCCAGCCACGTCACCGTGAAACGACCGATCCAATCGGCGATCGAGCGCGCCTCGGCCAGCGACGCCTCGACCTCAGCGCTGAGTGATCGGCGTGGCGCGTTGAGCTGCTCTGCCTCGAGCGGCACGTGATCCAGCATTGGACGAGTCCTGCCCGCCGGAATACGGCGCTGGATCGGCTTGTCGAAGCCCAGCGTGACCGACCAGTTCCGTCCAGGGGAGATGTCGAGCCGCGCCATGCTCCCATCGTAGAACACCCCGCCGCGCCGCAGTGGTCGCATGAATGACAATGTCCAGCGGGTTCGCTCGTCGCGGAGGTTGTAGTCGGCAGCGACGCCAGCGCGGAAGAACGGAAGGGACAGGCGCGCGCGCAGGCCTCCGTCCCACTCACTACCGCGAGCGCCGGCGTAGCTCTCGACCTGGAGAGCGGCGAGCCCGAGCACGGGATTCAACACGTCCCGGGACAGTGTCGCGCGAACCTCGCCCAAGCCCAGGCCGGTGCCACCGTTCCGGGCCCCGCCCACCGCGCCGCCAGCGCTGTACCGCCAGAGGCCCGGCTGCCCCAATGAAGTCGGCCGGTCGCCGTCGGTGGAGGGACGCGGCTGCGCACCGAGACCGAGCAACGACGGCACGGTCACAATTAGCACTGAAAACAGGACGCGCATGGCGAAGCCTCACGGTGAGGAGGGTAGAACCGGCCCGCAACAATTGCATTCGCCTGTTGGTTTCGCCAGTGACTACGTCATCACCGTGGGCATGTACGTCATGTGACCGATTTCGACGTGCGTGGGCGCGCTGCATCCTGTGTCCGTGAGATCGGCAATCGCCAACCCCCTGCCCACAGAGCGCCCAATGTCTAAGCAGAACCGCACCCTGACAGCCGCCATCATCCTCTCGGCCTGCGCGATCTCGGCGCCCCGTTCAAGCCTCGCTTTGGTGGCCCCGGACATCCAGCGTGCAGCGCTGACCGACTCGGCTGCTTCGAATCGACTGCAGTGGGTGATCCAGTCCGGTGGAGATTCCGCCGGTCAGCGCATCGAGGTTCGCGAGCGGGTTCCCCACAAGATGATGGTGTTCCGGTTCCGGGTTGAGGTGAGCGGGTCGCGCGCCGACGATGCATCACCGGCAACGCCAAAGTGGGCCGCCACCCTGTACATCGTGCGTCATAACAGCCGCACCGCGCTTCCCCTCACGAAGGACGCACCGGACGTGACGTTTCCGAAGCCGGTCGGGGTGGAGCTCAGCGCCGGGGATTCCGTGATCCTGACTGTTCAAATGGAAGGCACGGAGTTTCGGACGATGGTCGCGCGTATCTCGGTCGGCCACGATCCGCTTGATGGTCCGACCGCGCGGGTTGGGATCAGGCCGTTCGGTGCAGAAGCGAGATCGGTCGGCGACAGTCTGGTTGTCACGTGGACAAGCGACGTCGACGGGCTGCTCATGGTCGTCTCCGGCGTACCCTGCCCAAGCTCTGCCGGAATGCAGCTGGCGGATGTCACGACAGGCACGATACTCTGGAGCAACAGCGCGACCGGCCGCGCTGGCTTCGCCGCGTCGAACTCGGTCGGGGTGCAATGGTTTGGCGTGCCCCTTATCGCTGGCCACACGTACCGGTTGACCGTTTCTCACCGGCGCAATGCACGCGTCGGCCCGAGCCTGCCAGCCGCGACCGCGATGGTGCGTCCCAGCGCTAACTGACGGCCCGCGATCGTCTCGCGGCGCACCAGGCGGTTGCGCACCAGGCGCTTGCGCACCAAGCGCTTGCGCACCAGGCGCTTGCGCGCGTCTCTCCTGCTGCCGAGCGCGGCACGACGGTATATTGCGCAGATGTCGACCGCCCGCCGCAATATGACCGTTCGCGTGGTGCCGCTCCGGAGTCCGGAAGCAGGTGACGGCCGTGTTGGAGGTACGCCGTCCGAGCGCGTCTCACTGGTTAGCGTGCTCAGCGCCGATCTCTGGGCTCGTACACAACAGCCCTTGCCGTCGTATGAGCGCGCCGCGATGCCGGTGTGTGTGGTGACGCGTCAGGCGAACCGCAGGTAGCCGGGCGTGGTTGAGGACTTCCGGGATCTGCTCGCCGAGCTGCGTCGCGCCCACGCGCGCTTCCTGGTGGTGGGTGCGCACGCCCTCGCGGTCCACGGCGTGCCGCCCACGGCGTGCCGCGTGCAACCGTCGACCTCGACGTGTGGATCGACGCGTCCGCGGAGAATGCCACGCGCGTCTGGGCGGCGCTGGCCGCGTTCGGCGCACCGCTGGCCGCACTCGAGATAGACGAGGCCGATCTCACACGCCCCGAGACCGTCGCGCAGTTTGGGCTCCCCCCGTGGCGCATCGATATCCTCACGGGGATCAGCGGCGTGACGTTCGACGAAGCGTGGCCTGAGCGGATCGAGGCCTACTTCGATGACGTGCTGGTCCCGTTCATCGGTCACGCAGCGTTCATCCGCAACAAGCGGGCGAGTGGCCGCCTCAAGGATCTCGCCGACATCGAGTCGCTCGGCGGGGAGTGACTCCGCCCAGGCCCCAGCGTGCCTCACCACCGCTCTCGCCGACCGGTATCGCATCGACCGCGAGCTCGGCGCCGGCGGCATGGCCACCGTGTACCTCGCGCACGATCTCAAGCACGAGCGCGATGTCGCGATCAAGGTGCTGCACCCCGATCTCGGCGCCGCGCTCGGCGGCGAACGGTTCCTAAGCGAAATCCGCACCACGGCGCGGTTGCAGCATCCGCACATTCTGCCGCTGCTCGACAGCGGTGACGCCGACGGCTTGCTGTACTACGTGATGCCGCTCGTGACCGGCGAAACGCTGCGCGCGCGACTGGAGCGCGAGAAGCAACTCCCGATCAATGACGCCGTGCGCATAGCCACCACATCTTCACGCGGGACGGAATTCGTGACATCTTGAACCTCCAGCCACGTCGCGGCGGTGAGGCAAAGCCGTATCAGGTGCGTCAGGTTCGCGACGTGGTCGTCCGCTATGGACTGGCGATACAGCTGTCTCTCGACAAAGGAGCCGACGATGAAGCCTGAGTTGCGCTACGAGGTCATCCTCTATTGGTCAGAGACCGACGAGGCATTCATCGCCGAGGTGCCCGAGTTGTCGGGATGCGCGGCCGACGGTGCGACCTATGCCGAGGCGCTCGCTGCGGCGGAAGTGGTTATTCGCGAGTGGATCGAAACGGCCACCGAACTTGGGCGGCCAATCCCGACCCCCAAAGGGCGTTTGCGTTTCGCGTAGAGAAGTCGTATCGCGATGCGACTCACGCGACGGCGAGAAGCGGACTCTTTTGTACTTCCGCTGCGTCACCTACGCATACAATCGCACGAAGTCGGCGAACATCCCGTACGCAGTCGTCACCGGATCAGGGTCGTGCGAGGTGACCGTCAGTCCTCCGGGAAAGACGTCGGCCTCAAAATGCGTCACCAGCGACGTTCCGCGCACGGTGCCCAGCACGTCGCCTGGCTCGCAGCGCACCGGACGCACCTGCGCCTGCAGTGCGCCAGTGCGGTCGCGACGAATGTCGCCGATGAGTCGATACGGGCGCCCGTCGGCACGTGCGCGTCGCACGTCATCTTCACGCAGGTCGCGGATGCCGTGGCGCACGACATCGCCCGGTCGCAGGTCACCGTCCAGCAGCACATTGCCGAGCGCGCACAGCTTCACCGCCGAATCCCATCCGTCCACATCATACATCGGGTCCTCCTCGGCGATGCCGAGTCGCTGCGCGTGCACGATGCCGTCGGCGATCGAGCGGCCGTCCTCAACGGCCTCGAGCACGATCGTCGCCGTCGACGTGAACACACCGCGAATGGCGCGCAGTCCGGCGAACGGCAGGCATTCGCGCACCAGTGAAAACAGCGGTGCACCATCCATCACCGCTGATTCGAACCGATAGTGACGCCCGCGCGACGTCGCCAGATCCGTCAGCGCCCGATATCCATGCACGATCGGCCCCTTGTTGGCGGAAATCGCATGGGCGCCGTGCTCCAGAGCCGCACGCAGGTAATCGAGCGCAGGCTGGCCAGTGTGCGGCTCGAGCGCAATCGCCTCGAACACGACGTCCGCGCCCGCGACCGTCAGCCAGTCGTGAACGTCACCACACGCGATGCCGACGGGTGAGGCGGGATCGAGCCCATCGGCGTTCGCCCACCAGCCACTGCGACGACTCGCCACGCCCGTGATCGTGTAGGTGAGCCCGTAGTCGCGCTGCATCGCGTCGCGATGGCTGGTCAGCAGCCCCTGCAAGGCGCGCGCGACGGTGCCGAAGCCGAGGAATGCGAGATTACACTTCGCCACGATGAAATGCGTTAGGGTGGATGCCGTTGAGTAGCTCAAGGTGCGCTATCTTGTCCGACAATGCATCCTTACCGCACCATTTTCGCACGGAGTACGCGACGTTGACTGCCACAGGGAAGCTCGGCTTTCGCATCCTGCCTGCGCCGCTGCCGCTCGACACGGAGCTTGTGGCCCGCTTTCGTGGGCTCGCTTCGTCCAGCCTCGCCGACGCGATGGGGCGTTTCAACTTCATGCACCAGGACATTCAGTCGCGGTCCCACTTCGCGCTGTGTGGACTGGCCGTGACGGTGAACGCGCGCCCGGCAGACAACCTCATGGTGCACAAGGCGCTGCAGGTGGCTCAACCCGGTGAAGTCGTGGTGGTGAATGCCGGGGGAAACATCACCAGCGCCGTGTTCGGTGAGCTCATGTGTCACACGGCATCGGCTGCTCGCCTCGGCGGCATCGTCGTCGACGGAGCAATACGCGACGTCGAGGGGATCACCCGGCTTGGTTTTCCCGCCTACAGTCGAAGCGTCAGCCCAGGAAGCTGCGACAAGGACGGCCCGGGCGAAATCAATGTGCCGATCAGTTGCGGCGGTGTCGTGGTGTGTCCGGGCGATGTGGTGGTGGGGGACGCTGATGGCGTCGCGGTGGTGCCGCGGGCGCACGCCGAGGAGGTGTTGGCGCTGGTGGCTGCGCTGAGGGATCGCGAACGCGTGCGGATCGCGGAAATCGCCGCCGGCATGCACTTCAAACCCGAGATCGACGATACGCTGCGCCGACATGGTGTCATCGGGTGAGGCAACGCTCGCTGTACACCGCGAGCAGATGAGCACTTCGACCGCGACCGGCTCGGAGTTAGACACGGAGTTGCTCATGACGCCGGGTCCCACACGCGTGCCCGAGCGTGTGCTGCGCGCAGGCGCACGGCCCATGATCCATCATCGAACGAAAGAGTTCTCGAGAGAGCTCGCGTCGATGCTCGATCTGCTGCAACCCGTGTTCGGCACGACGCAACCGGTGTTGCCGGTACACACGACCGGTCGTGGCGCGATGGAGGCGGCGATCTGCAACCTGTTCTCGCCCGGCGACGAGATCGCGGTGTGCTGCAACGGGAAATTCGGCGAGCTGTGGGTGAAATTCGCCGAATCGTACGGACTGAGGGTACACCGCATCGCGAGAGACTGGGAGCGGGACGTCGATCCGTCGGAGGTCGACGAGGTGCTCATACAGCATCCGCGTGTGAAAGGCATCGCGTTGGCTTACGGCGACACGTCAACCGGCGTGGCGAACGATGTGGCTGCCGTCGCACGCGTGACGCGGGCCCGGGGGGATGCACTCGTCCTCGTCGACGGGGTATCGTCGATCGGCGGCATGCCGTTCGCGTTCGACGAGTGGGAAGTCGATGTGGCGATCGTGGCTTCACAGAAGTGCCTGATGTCGGCACCAGGCTTGGCGTTTGCGGTGCTCAGTGAGCGGGCGTGGACGGCAAGTGCATCGGCGCGCCTGCCGCGCAACTACTGGGATTTCGCGGACATCCGTCGGAACGTTACCAAGGCGAGACCCGAAACACCCGGTACGCCACCCGTGCACATCGTGCTGCAAGTAGGCGAGGCGCTGCGCATGCTGCACGAGGAGACGCTGCCCGCCGTGCATCGGCGCCACGCGGAGATGTCGGAGATGGCGATACGCGGTGCGACGGCGCTGGGGCTACGTCAGCAGTGCCCGGCGCTGGTCCGGCGATCGGCCACACTCACCGCCATAGAGCTGCCCTCCGATCTCTCGCCGCAACGCGTGCGTGACGCACTCATCGCGCGCGGCATTCGCACGGCGGCGGGGCTGGAGCGGTACTTGCCGTCGTGTATGCGGATCGGGCACATGGGAGACATTCGTCCGTTCGACGTGACACGCACGCTCGACGCGCTGGCGCAAGTGATCGCCGCGTTGCGTGCCGAGTCTGCATGACGCTTCAGACACGAATCTTTCTCGGTCTGCTCGCAGGGCTCGTACTCGGTGGCCTGGCACGTCTTCCGCGTTTCGAGTGGCTGAGTGCGCTGGTCGGATGGACGGAGCCCCTCGGGACGGTGTTCATCCGGCTGATCACCATGGTGGTGATTCCGCTGGTGGTGGCGAGTTTATTCACGGGCGTCGCATCACTAGGCGACCGTCGTCGCTTGGGTCGCATCGGCGGACGGACCCTCGCGTATTTCCTCGTCACGACGCTGCTGGCCGCAGTGATCGGGCTTGGCGTGGCCATGCTGGCCGACGTGGGAAGTGGGCTCGATGCCGCGACTCGCGACGCCATCTCGGTTCGTTTCGAGTCGACGGGAGCTGGTGCCGCCGCGAATCTGCAGGCGGTTCCTGGCGTGTGGCAAACGGTGATCGCAATCGTGCCGCAGAATCCGGTCGCTGCGGCGGCGCAAGGTGACTTGCTGGCGCTCATCTTCGCGGTGATCGTCTTCGGCGCGGCGGCGACCGCGCTCGACGAGGAGCGCCGCCGTCCGCTGGTGTCGTTCTTCACGGCACTGAACGATGTGGCCATGGTGATCATCCAGTCGCTCATGCGCGCGGCGCCGTTTGCGGTGTGCATCCTGATTGCGGGAACGGTCCTCCATTCCGGACTGGACCTGCTGCGCAGTCTGGCGATGTACGCGCTCGTCGTGGTCGCGGCACTGCTGGTTCACGTGCTGCTGGTGCTCGCGCCCGCGCTGCGTCTGGGCGCGAAGATGGGGTTCGGTACGTTCTTTCGCGGCGTCGGTGATGCGTTGCTGCTGGCCTTCTCGACTGCGTCATCGAACGTCACGCTGCCGGTGAGCATCAAGGCGGCGCACGACCGGCTGGGCATATCGAATGAGGTCGCGGGGTTTGTGCTGCCGGCCGGCGCCACGCTCAACAAGAACGGCGCTGCGGTATACAAGGCGGCGACCGCCGTTTTCCTTGCGCATCTGTACGGTGTCCCGTTGGACGCGGCACAACTTGCGACGATCACCCTGACCACCGTTGCCGCATCCTCGGCTGGTGCTGGCGTGCCGGGCAGCTCGCTCGTCACCACACTGATCGTGCTCAACGCCATTGGACTTGGTCCGAACGCGGCGGTCGGCATTGCGCTGGTGGCCGGCATCGATCGTCCGCTCGACATGTGTCGCACGCTGGTCAACACGCTGAGCAACCTCGTCGCAACGGTGTGGGTGGCGCGAGGCGAGGGCGAGACCATCGGATGAATGCGCAGACGATCAGCGAGAAGATCCTGGGTGCGCACTGTGGCCGCGTCGTGCGGGCCGGGGAGATCATAGTCGCCGATGTCGACGTCGTGGTGGGAACCGACGGGTCGGGTCCATTGGCCATCGACTACTTCGAGCGGATGGGCGGCACCCGCCTGCACGATCCGTCGCGCGTGTTCTTCTCGCTCGACCACTACGCGCCGCCCACCACACCCGAGACCCGCGCGTTCCACGATCGCATCCGGACGTTCGCCTCGCAGTTCGGCGCCTCCGTAATGGCTGTGGGCGAAGGGATCAGCCATCAAGTGCTTGTGGAACGTGGCACGGTGCAGCCCGGACAACTGGTGGTCGGCGCCGACAGCCACACGGTGATGTGCGGCGCGCTCAATTGCTTCGCGATCGGAGTGGGATCGTCGGATCTCGCGGCGGCCATGCTGACGGGGAAAGTGTGGCTTCGCGTGCCGGAGTCGATTCGCGTACGGCTCGCGGGCGTCCGGCCCGACGGCGTCGCGGCGAAGGATGTGGCGCTTGCGCTGATCAGCGAACTCGGCGCCGATGGCGCGGACTACCAGGCCGTAGAGTTCACAGGCGACCTGTCGACATTCACGCTCGACGATCGGATGGTGCTGAGTAGCCTGCTCGTCGAGGCCGGCGCCAAGGCCGCGATCTTTCCGCATGACGACGTCACGGCGACGTATCTGGAGACGCGTGGACGCCGGCGCGACAGCGCGAGGGCGTCGATACGGGCCGACGCTGATGCCAACTACGCACGCGAATTGGAGATGGATCTCGCGTCACTTTCGCCGCGCATTGCGCGTCCGCATGCGCCGAACCACGTGGGTGCACTGGAGGACGTGCGCGGGCCTGCGGTGCATATGGTTTTCATCGGCACGTGCACCGGCGGGCGCGCGCAGGATTTTCACGAGGCGCTCGATGCATTCGAGCGCGCCGGTGGCCATCTCGCGCGCGGCGTCCAGCTCGTGCTCACGCCGGCGTCGCAGGAGGTCCATGCGCGCCTCGTCAGCGACGGTACAATGCAACGGTTTCTCGACGCCGACGCGGTCGTCACCACGCCAGGATGCGGCGCCTGCTGCGGAACCAGTGGTGTGATTCCCGGAGATGACATGACCGTCCTCTCGACCGCCAACCGCAACTTCAAGGCGCGCATGGGCAACGCAACAGCCCGGATCTATCTCGCGAGTCCCGCCGTGTGCGGAGTCGCGGCGGCGACGGGTCACGTGCCCAGCCTCGCAGAATGGGCGGCAATACGGACGGCACGATGATCATCGAGGGCCGGGCGCGCGTCTTCGGCGACGACGTCAACAGCGACTACATCATTTCGTCACGCCGGAAGCGAGCGACGATCGACGAGTCGCAGCTTCGGCAATTCCTGCTCGAAGCGATCGACCCCGCGTTCGCGGCATCGGTGCGTCCTGGCGACATCCTTGTTGCAGGCCGGAACTTCGGAGGCGGCTCAGCGATGGAAACCGCGGTCACGGTGATCCAGGCGTCCGGAATCCGGGCCGTGCTGGCCCGCACGTTCGCCCGAAGCTTCTACCGGAACGCCATCAACAACGGGCTCGTCGCGGTGGAATGCGATACGACCAGGATCGACGAGGGACTTGGCCTCCGCATTCACGTGGACGCGGCCACGTCGCAGGTGCGGGACCTCGTGCGGGGTGTCGAGGTAGCGGGCCGTCCCATGCCGGAGATCATGCAACGGATTCTTGCGCACGGCGGCCTGGTGGGGTTTCTGCGCGCGGGGGAGCGGTTTGGCGAAACCGCATAACTTAGCTTAGCCCCAATACTGTTCAGTTATGGGTCTTTTGACCATACCACGGGGGCTTCAGGTTGGAGGCAGGAGTTGAACGTCATCCGGGCAGCAGGAGACAGGAACTGAACCAGGGAAGAGGGGAGCAGGGGTGCCATGCGACCCTGTGTCCTGAAGTCGCATGGCACCCCTGCTCCCCTCTTCGCCTGGATCAGTTCCTGTCTCCTGCTGCCCGGATGACGTTCAACTCCTGCCTCCAACCTGAAGCCCCCGTGGTATGGTCAAAAGACCCATAACTGAACAGTATTGCGCCTAGGATGACGCGCACTGGTCAACAACAAAAGAGCGGGCCCCATGCGAGGCCCGCCCTCAGGAACCTCAAGTCGGCGGTGCTACTTGCTGCCTAAAATGCCACCGTGTGCGCAGTGGCATTTTGGTTGAAACGTGGTTCGATCGTTGATCGCTTACACCGCAGCGAGCTTCCTCTACCGGCCGCCGAGCGACCACCCCGACATCGAGAAGTAGCACATCGCGACGGAGGCCGGAAACTCCGGTGCGGGGGTGTCGTTCAGGCTTCGCAGCAAATCTTCGACACCATAGTTCTCTGTCGGCGCATGAGAGAGGACTTTAAGGCTGAGAAGCCTGTCGTCCACGGCTACCATGGGTTGCACGCCGCTCTCCCATCGAGATTCCGTCTTAA
>JANLVM010000438.1:0-7003 GCA_031364015.1 Gemmatimonadaceae bacterium | reverse complement strand
TTGGTGCCGCAGGAAAGACGCGTGAGGGTGACGGTGGGCGGGGTCTGCGCTGACGCCGGCGCGGAGGTGAACGTGGCGACGGTGGCGCCGAGTGCGAGTGCCGGAAGAACGCTGGCAACGACGGTGCGGAACAGGCGGGTCATATGGTGGCCTCAAAGCGGTGGACGGTGGACGAATGGTAAGCATGCGCCCCGTCAAGACCGTGAACAAGGGCCCCCTCGGCGCTCATCCGATCGCGCACATCGCCGTGAGGAGCAAGGCCGTTTGTCAGTGGCACCAGGTATCGGGTCGATCCTTGTTTCACGATGAATCCGCCACCCACAGCCGCGCTCGCGAAAAGCGGAACAAATTGTCTGGCGCGGCTCTGAACGCCGCGCCAGACACTGGGTATGGACTGGCTACGGTCGTGCGACGGTCTTAGGGCTTGCCCACCTTCGTTGGGGTCGGCCCAGGCTCCGACCTCAGCTTGACGAGCTTCCCCTTCACTTCAGCCACCTGCGCCGCAATCGGCGGCTCCGCGTCTCTCATCAACTCCACATACTTCGTGTAGTAGCCCGCCGCTTTCGCGCGATCGCCTTTCGCGATGTACGCATCGCCAAGCTGCTGGAGCGCCTGTGCATACCAGCCGGCTTCGTAGTAGATCCCGCCGGCGGTCGATGAGATGGAGAGCGCGCGCTCCAGCAACACCACCGACGAATCGAGCTTCCCCAGCTGCATCAACGCAGTAGCCGCTTCAGCGAGTCCGCGATTGTAGAAGTGCTGCGACGACGGCATGGGAGCGGCGTTCCACATCAGGAACGCAGTCGCCGCACGATCCCATTGCTTCTCCGCGGCGGCAATTGAACCAATCGCGAATGTCGAGTCTTCGCGAAACGTCGGGTCGGCTCCTTTGGTGCGCCGCCTCCATTCGTCCAGCAGCTGACGTGCCTCCCGAACGCGACCCAATTCCGCGAGTATGGCAATCACTCGGCTGTAAACGTCGAGGCTCCGCGTTTCCGGCGCGGTAGCCAGAAACTCTTGATAGCCGTGTCGCGCCCGCAACGTATCGCCGGTGAGCCGAAACTCGGCGAGCGCCCATATCGCTCGCACAAGCCCTCGATCGGTACGGCACGACGCGAACGCTCTGAGACGTCCGCGCTGCAAGTCGATCGTGCACTGGTAGTCGGGGCGTGCAGCGCGCAACTTCGCCCCGTCAGCTGTTTTGAGGTACGCTTCCGCGGTGTTGAAGTCGCGACGTGCGAGGGGCAGCGCAGCCACCGTTTGCAGTTGCAGTTGAACACCCGGTATCTGCGTTCGCATGCGCGACACGGTGGATTCCGCCGCGGCAAACTTCTGCTGTGCCGCCTGCGCTTCGAGCAGATTCCAGTAGGCAATCGGCTGCCGTGGTTCGGCCTCGACGCCACGCCGTTGTATCGCTTCGGCATCGGCAAACCGTCGCTGCCCCAAGAGCATATTGGCGTAGTTGGTGTGCTCCCGACCCATCTCCATGAATCGCTGCCAGACGGCTTCCTCCTCGGCGGTTTCGCCGCGCATCGCGTGGTAGCGAGCCGTGATGCGTAATGCTTCCACCTCCGACAAACGATCGCGGAGAGCGAACGCATGAGTTGCCGCATCGGCCTGCAGCTCCAACTGCCCACTATTGGCGTACACGACGTACAACACGCTCCACGCGCCTGCGAATGCAGTGTCAAGTAAGAGGGCTTGCTTGGCTAATGCGATCGCGCGCGGCACTTCGCCACTGTTGCCAGCACGAATCGCTTCGGTATAGATGCGCAGCGCCGGAAGCGATGCGGTGGTCACCTGCGCGAGCGACGGCGCATTGCGCACCGAGCGCAGCGATTCGCCAATGCCTTTGCGCATGGAGTGGCCTAACTCCTCCACCGCCTCGATAAGCTTCGAGTCATTCGCTGCTGTCGCTTTCACCGTGAGCGCTTCGCTGCCGCCCGCAGTGGCCAGTACACGCGCCGTAAGCTGATAGCCTTCGCCCAATCGCGCGATATCGCCCACCACAAAGGCTTTCGCGCCTTCACGCTCGGCCAGCTCCTGCACCTTCCCCTCAGCGAGCGGCGCGCCCGGTGTGAGCCCCATGCGCCTGATGCCGACCCACATCGCTGCCTGTGACATCACCTTCACCACGCGCGATTGCTGCAGCTCCACTCGCACGGCATCGGTGACGGTCGCGGCCAAGGTGGAATCGGTAGTCCGATTCTGGAACTCCGACACGAGCACCAGATCGTTCGCGGCCAGCACGTCGTTGCCAATCAGCGTGCCGGCACGACCGTCCTCGCTAAACCACGCCAGGCCGGCCACCGCGAACGCGACTACGATGACACCGGCACCGATTATCATCGTCGTGCGCTTTCGCGACGACGGTGTCGCGAAAGACGCGCTCGGTCTCGCACCGCGGCCCCCCGACGACAACATCGCCGCCGATCCCGACGTGATGACGGTATCCAGCGCGACCAGCAAGTCACTCGCACTCTGCCAGCGATCGGCCGGGTTCTTCTCAAGGCAGCGCATGATCACCGCTTCCAGCGCCGGTGACACACTGTCGCGATACACCGACAACGGCTCAGCCGTGCGCGCCAGATGCGCGGCAATGATCTGTTGCGCGTTAGCACCCGCGAACGGCGTGCGCCCGGCCAGCATCTCATATGCCATCACGCCCACCGCGTAAATATCCACGCGATGGTCGAGTGATGGATCGGCCATGATCTGTTCGGGCGCCATGTAACTGGGCGTCCCCATTGCCATGCCGGCCGAGGTGAGCTGTGTGGCGCCACTCGCATCGCTGATGGCTTTCGCGATGCCAAAGTCCGTCACCAGCGCGTGCGCGCCGGTGAGCAGGATGTTCTCCGGCTTGATATCGCGGTGCACCACGCCATGCGCGTGCGAGTAGGCGAGCGCATCAACCACTTCGCGGATGGTCCGAATCGACTCGTCGACCGGCAACGCGCCAACTTTGGCGAGGCGATCGCGTAAGGATTGCCCGTCGACGAACGGCATGACGTAAAACAGCACGCCGTCGGCGCCACCCGAATCGTGCAGCGGCAGGATATGCGGATGATGCAACCCCGCCGCAATCTCGATCTCGCGAAGAAAACGCTCCGCACCCACACTCAGGGCGAGCTCGGGCTTCAGCATCTTTACCGCAACGCGCCGATGGTGCTTGGTATCCTCGGCGAGATACACCGTCGCCATGCCGCCCGCACCGAGCTCACCCTCGATGCGGTAACGGCCGGTTAATACTGCAGCGAGACGCGCGCGCGGATCAGGCATTTCGTGAAGCTATGGCACAAACGCCGGCACCGCCGGTCCCGATCCACCCACTTCCACTTTCGATCGGGTGATTTGCGGCTGTCCTGCGGCCTTGAGGGCCGCATTCACCTTTGGTAAGTCGGTAATGATGATGCGCTCAAGGCGCGCCGCTTGCACGTCCAACTTCGGCCCCAGCACGCCATACACCTCGTACGCCTGCCTGGGTGGTCGCCGTTCGCCGCTGGCGATGAAGCTCATCAATCCGCCAATCTGATCGTTGAGGCGAATCGGGTAATTGAGTGGATCCTGCCCACTCTGATTCTTCGTTTGGTACAACGAGTCTTCGACCGCACTCAAGCTGTCGGCAAACTTTTTCACCAGTGGACCAAACGCTGTATTCGCAGTCATCTTCGTGGCGCGATCGGTGAGATCCTTCTTGAGATTCCGAATCTCGATCACACCTTGATTCGCCTGCGTCACGCGATCGCGTACTTGCAGCGAGAATCGCGTCTGCTCGAGCAGATCGGCTTCCGTCGCGTCGCTGCGCGGATCGGGCTTCACCACGTACGCGTATGACACCGGTGCGTTGCTGCCGACGGTCATCTTCACCGTGTAGGTGCCCGGCGCCATGGCCGGCGCACCACCACGTCCCGCCCAGTTGATCATCCCGCGAAACACCGTCGCACTTTCGTGACGCATGCTCCAGGTGTAGCGATTGATGCCCTTTCGATTCGTCGGCTTAGCGGCGGTCGGCGGGCCACCGCCAAATCCGCCACCGCCGCCACCAGCGGTTGGCGGCGTCGGATTCGTGTCAGTCGACGCGACCGTGGCGAGCAGTTTCCCCGTCTTATCCATGAACTCGAACTTCACCACCATCGAATCGGCCGGTAGCCGATACACAAACGTCGGTGCCGCCTGTCCGCTCAATCGCAGCACCGGCACCGGTTTGTACAGATACGGCGCACTCGCGGCTTTCTCCTGCTCGGGTGCCCAGCGGAGCGGTGTGAGGTTCTCCATCACCCAGAACGCGCGCCCATGCGTGGAAATCGCGAGATCGTCGTCACGCAGCATCATGTCGCTCACTGGTACCAGCGGCAGATTCTTCTGCAGACTCTGCCAAGTGTCACCGGAGTTGTACGACACCCACACACCGCGTTCGGTCGCCGCGTACAGCATCCCCGGACGATGCAGATCTTCACGAATCGCGCGCGTAAAATGATCGGCCGTGATGCCGTTGGTGATCTTGTTCCACGTCACGCCGTAGTCGGTGGTGCGATAGAGATACGGCGTGAAATCGTCCATCTGATAGCGATTGCCGGCCACCCACGCCGTGCCCGCCGCATGGGGCGACGCCTCGATGATCGACCAGCGCATCCACTCCGGTAATCCCTTGGGGGTCACGTTCTTCCACGTCACGCCGTTATCGCGAGACACGTGCAGCAACCCGTCATCCGAACCTGTCCAGATCAAGCCCTTGGTCAGCTTCGATTCGGCGATCGTAAACACGGTGCCGTAGTACTCGACACTTGTCTGATCCTTCGTGATCGGGCCACCCGATGATCCAAGCGTGCGCGGATCGTTGCGGGTGAGATCACCCGAGATGGTCGTCCACGTGGTCCCACCATTCGTGCTGCGAAAGACGACGTTCGAGCCAACGTAAATCGTGTTGGCATCGTGTGGCGAATGCACGATGGGATATGTCCACTGGAATCGATACTTCGAGTCTTTCGCATCGTGTCCCATCGGATTGAGCGGCCACGGATCGAGCGACAGGGACTTGCCAGTGCGACGGTTCAGCATGTCCATGCTGCCCCCGTAGTTCGCGCCGTACATGATGTCGGGATCCTTGGGGTTCGACGAGATATACCCCGACTCACCACCGGCCACGCCGTAAAACTCCGCATACGGTGACGCGGGCGCAGCACCCGGCGCCGCCGCACCGGGGAATCCACCGCCGCCACGACCGCCTTGTGCCGATACGCGCACCGGCCCACACGATGAGCCGGCATCCTGCTTCGCACCGCATACGTGGTACGGGAAATGATTCGTGAGATGCACGTGGTAGTACTGCCCCGTCGCCACGGCCACACGCGTGGAGGTCGTTCCGCCGTCCTTCGTGACGATCAACCCGTTGTCGTGCGCGACGGCAATGCGCTTCGGATCGGTCGGATCGATCCAGATGTCGTGATTGTCGCCGCCACCAAAACCACGGACGAACGTCTTGCCACCATCCTTCGACACCAGCGGACTCACCTGCGGACCGTATACCACGTTCGTGTCTTGGGGATCGGCATACAGCTTGGAGTAGTACCACGACCGTTGGCGCAAATTGCGATCGCCCGACATGAACGTCCACGTCGCGCCCGCATCATCACTGCGATACACGCCACCATTCGGCTCGTGCTCGATGATGGCCCAGAGTCGACTGGTCTTCGCCGGCGACACCGTGATGCCGATCGCGCCCAATGGTCCACTTTGTGGCAGACCGGCGTTGCGCGTGATGTCGGTCCATGTGTCACCGCCGTCGATCGTCTTGAAGATGCCACTGCCCATGCCGCCGCTCACCAGCATCCACGGTTTGCGACCCGCCTGCCAGAACGAGACGTAGATGATCCTGGGATTGGACGGATCCATGATCATGTCCGCCACACCCGTGGAATCGTTGCGGAAGAGGATGTTCTTCCACGTCTTGCCGCCGTCGGTGGTACGAAACACCCCACGTTCCTTGTTCGGTCCAAACACGTGGCCCAACGCGCCCACGTAGACGATGTCGGGATTGTCGGGATTGATACGAACGCGCGCGATGTACTGGGATTCCTTGAAGCCCATGTAGACCCACGTCTTTCCGGCATCGGTGCTCTTCCACAGCCCGTCGCCGTGTGACACGTTGCCACGAATCGGCGTTTCACCACCGCCCGACCACACTACATCCGGATTCGATTGCTGCACCGCAAGCGCACCGATGGTGCCACCGAAATACTTGTCGGTCACGGGAAGCGCCGTCTTTCCCCCGTCGGTGGTCTTGAACACGCCACCACCGGTAGTGCCCATGTAGTACTCGTCGGGACGCGCGGTCGAGCCGGCAACCGCCACCATGCGGCCCGATTGATTGGGACCGATGTTGCGCCACGAAACACCGAACGCAGTATCAGCGGCGGGCGCACCACCGCCACGCCCGCCACGACCTTGGGCGGTGAGCAACGTGGGCTCGGCGAGTAGCAGCACGGCACCAGCAACGAGAAGCGCTGAACGGTTCACGGGAGTCTATAGAAAGGGGCGGAAACAGCGTCAGGCATCGCCAACGCTACGTCTGCAATCTCCTCGCTTCCGCTCCTTCCCGCTACTTCCCCGCGGCCGTGCCTCGATAAACCTCACGGCCGGGTACCACCCGCCTCGCGGGGTTGGCCGTTCCAATACGTTGCCGCAGAGTGCGGCGAATCATTTCACCTAATCATTGCTTCGCGGATCCTTTCGATGCATTGGTCAGATCCTAAACCGGGATCCACGGAAACTCACGGAAACAGGGGAAACAGGCGAAACAACACTAAAACAAGCTTTATTGTTGCAGTTGAAGTTTCCTTGTTGTTTCCGCTGTTTCCGTGAGTTTCCGTGGACACCGTTTTCCCGTGAGTTTCCGTGGACACCGTTTTAGGATCTTGACCGGTGCACCGAAACCCCTCGGTTCATTCCCAAGAGCCTGTCGCGCGCGCTAGCATCTGCAGCACTTTCGCTGTCCTGCGTCCTC
>JANLVM010000758.1:0-2388 GCA_031364015.1 Gemmatimonadaceae bacterium | reverse complement strand
TCGGCCCTGAGCTTCGCGTTCTTCGCGTCGTCCCAGCCGAACAATTTCACGGCCACCAGCGTAGCACGACGTGTGCCCGAAAGGCACACATTGGCATCGTCTCCAGTGTGCCAAAGGCGTCGCGAAGCTTTGGGTTGCGCTGTATGTGTGACAGCCGTATCGCTGCCTTTGTTGGTACCCTCATTCGATAGGATGTCGCCAGCATGTTTAACTACTTCCTTCTCGCTACTCTGCTCGTCGCCGGGTGTCGTTCCTCCTCTGCGATCGAAACGCTCGTGGCGGATGCGGAGAAGCACACAGCGGGAACCCAAACGGCTGGCGAGTGTGTCGGCAGTACCGACGTCATTTGTACGGAAACCGGCGCGGTGCGTGGCGCCGTCGCGGGTGCCGTGCGCGCGTTCAAGGGCATCCCCTACGCGAAACCTCCCGTCGCTGAGCTTCGCTTTCGGCCGCCACAGCCAGCCGACCGATGGCAAGGGATTCTCGAGGCTGACCGCTTCGGACCGGTCTGCCCGCAGACCACCCCTGCCGGGACAGTTGCGGGCACTGAAGATTGCCTGAGGCTCAATATCTGGACGCCGGCGCGACCGTCGGCAGCGCTGCTCCCGGTCATGGTGTGGCTGACGGGTGGCGGCAACAGCGGTCTTTCCGGAGCTGGCACCGCGTCGTTTGGTGGCGTCGTCTACGACGGCAGCCTGATGGTCGAACGCGGTGGCGTTGTCTTCGTCACCTACAACCTCCGCTTGGGGGTCCTGGGATTTCTCGCGCATCCCGCCCTCGATGCGGAACGTCCCGAGAAGATTTCTGGGAACTACGGCAGCCTCGATCAGATCGCCATGCTGCAATGGCTGCAGCGCAACATTCGCAGCTTCGGCGGCGATCCCGGCCGCGTCTTCCTGTTCGGAACATCCGCCGGGGGCGGCAACATTTGTGCGCTCATGACGGCACCACTCGCACAGGGATTGTTTCATGGCGCGGCGATGGCAAGCAGCGTGCCGACAGGCTGTGAGCTACAGACACTGACTGACTCCGAGCAACGGACCGGCGCGCGCGTAGCGACAGCCACCGGCTGCGCCGATTCCAAGGACATCGCCGGTTGTCTCCGAAGCAAGAGCGTCGCTGAGCTGATCTCGGCGATCCCCTCTCCCACCGACATCTTTCCGCGCGTCTACGGGCCCAACGTTGACGGTCACGTGTTTCCGGAGCAGCCGATCGCTCGGATTCGGGGCCGGCGGTACACCCCGATGCCCGTGATCATCGGCACCACCGCCGACGAGACGATGGGGTTCGTGAACGGCGTCGGACCAGTTCCTGATCAGGCGAGCTATGCGGCCGCGGTGGAACGACTGTTCGGCTCCGCGCCACGCGACGCCATCCTCGCCCATTATCCAGCGATCAGCTTTGCCACGCCACGCGCCGCGCTGGTGGCCGCGACGACCGATGCCTATTTTTCGTGCACGGCCCGCCGGGTCGCACGCACGCTGATCTCGGTTCAACGTGAGCCGGTCTACCGATACTTCTTCACTCACGCCCTCGAGACCGATCCGCAGTTGCGGGCGGCAGGTGCGAGTCACACGGTCGAGCACCCCTTCTTCTTCCCGTGGTCTGGCACTTACATGCCTAACAGTGGTGAACGGAAGTTGCAGGACGCGATGATTCTCTATTGGTCACGAATGGCGCGCACCAGTGATCCCAATGGGCCCGGCACACCCACCTGGCCGCGCTATCAGGCTGGGAGCGATCGGTATCTCGAACTCGCCACGCCTCCTGGTGCCAAGTCGGACCTCCACAAGGCACAATGCGATTTTTGGGACACCATTGTGTTGCCATGGCCGCATCTGTGAACCATCTTCCGCGATGGGCAGAGGCTGACTCGGAACCTCACACGGCAAGGAGCTCTATGCGAACAGTGCTGAGCGTGACCGCGGTCCTACTCGCAATCGTAAGCAGCGCGCGAGCTCAACAAGACACGGCGCCGTCCCCGGATGCAATGCCGGAAGCCGTCGTGCAACGGTTCGTTGATGCGGCCAACGCCCGGAACGCCAACGCGATGGCGGCGTTGGTCGCTCCGGATGCCGTCTTCGCACGCTTTCCTGGCGGGCAGGTCATCGCCCAGAATCGTGACGGTGTCCGCGAGCACTATTCGCGGCAACTGCAGTCTCTGCCCCCAGAGTTTCGTATCACCGTGCAGCCACGCATCGTCGAAGGGCAGATCGTCATTGACCAAGTGCACTTCGCGGGGATGCCGGCCGAGCGAAACCAAGCCACTTGGATGTATCTCGTGCGTGTCGGGTTGATTCGTCGAGCGTGGGCTCTTGATGGCAAGCCAACGCCAGCGCCGTAGGAGGATTGGCCGGTTGCGGTTCGCTGCAGCCATGCCATTCGTTC
>JANLVM010000754.1:0-10784 GCA_031364015.1 Gemmatimonadaceae bacterium | reverse complement strand
CCGGCCTTGAGGCTGATCAGGAACACGGGACACTCCGCATCGGTTTGAAACCGATTCACTCGTGCTTCCCGATCACGGGTTCGCCCGTCGAGATATTCGTACACGATGCCCTCGGCGTCGAGCCGCTGACGCACCAGCGATAAGAACGACGTGAACTGCGAGAACACCAGTGACTTGTGCCCTTCGGCCGCGATCTCCTTCAGCGACGGGATCAGTGCGTCCAGTTTGGCACACGGAACCGCCGCGTGTCGCGCATCTACCAACACGGTGTGACAGGCGGCCTGTCGCAGTCGGAGCAGCGCTTCGAGAATGTGCATGCGCGACTTCTGCATGCCGTCGCGCTCAACGCGCTCTAACACGCTCCGCTGAAAGTGCAGGCGGATGTCTTCGTACACCCGACGCTGCTCGGGCTCCATCTCGACTTCCAGGGTCTGTTCAATGCGCGCGGGCAACTCTTTCGCCACATCTTCCTTTTTTCGCCGCAGGATGATGGGTCGCAACGCGCGTGCCAGCAGCGAACGATCGGCCGATTGCGCGTCGAGAGCGGCGGTGGATGATGCGAAGCGTCCGAGCGATGCGAAGCGGGTTGACGCGCTCATCATCCCGGGGTTCAGAAACTCCAGCAAACTCCAAAGCTCCTCAATACGATTTTCGATCGGCGTGCCGCTGAGCGCCAGTCGATGCCGAGCCCGCAGTAACCGGCACGCCTTGGCCGTCGCGGTTCCCGCGTTCTTGATGGCTTGCGCTTCATCCAGAACGGCGTAGTCGAACGTGATCTCCGTGAGCTCGCCCGCGTCACTGCGGAGCGTGCCGTAGGTGGTGATGACCACGTCTACCGCCGATGCATCGATGGCCCCAATGCGGCGCGACATACCACTATGGTCGAGCATTCGGAGACCCGGTGCGAAGCGTTCTGCCTCGCGCAACCAATTGAACACCAACGAACGCGGCACCACGATGATGGATGGCCCCGCCCCCTCGATACGTCGGGATTCCAGCAGCGCCAGGACCTGGATGGTCTTACCCAATCCCATATCGTCGGCAAGACACCCGCCCAGTTCGAACTTGCGGAGAAAGTGCAGCCATCCAAGCCCTTCGCGCTGATATTCGCGCAACTCTCCGCGGAATGTGGCCGGCGGATCGACCGGTGCGACGTGATTGAAGCCTGCAAGCTCCGCGCGCGCCTGCGCGAAGGTCTGATCGACATCGATGTCTGGCAGCGTGGCCAGCAGCGCATCAAGCAATGCCAACTGCGACTTCTTGAAGCGCGTGCGCCCTTCAAGCTGCTCGCCATACTGCAGCAGTGGCTCGAACTGATCGAGCCATTCGTTGGGCATCAGGCCCAGCGTGCCGTCTTCAAACTCAAACAGGTCCTCGCCGCGCCGTCGGGCCGCGAGCAGTTCGGCGACGGGAACTTCCATGTCACCGTAGCTTACCAGTCCAGAGACGTCGAACCAGTCAATGCCCGAGCGCACCATCGCGCGTACCGTTCCTGGTGCCCGATACGTCAGTCCGAACGCGTGAACCTGCCATCCTTCCCGCGCCAGTTCGAATGCCATCTGCGACATCCTGGCGCGCGGCACGGTCAGCTGTCGGGCACGCGTGACGTGATTGCGTTCTTCGCTGGAACCCAGTGTGCGCAACCGAGACAGCGCCACATGTTCCGCATCCCATCGCCGGTGATGCACCACACCCAGCGATCGATCGAACAACATGGTACTGCTCGACGTCGCATTCACTCGCACCGCGCCATACAGAAACTCGAGCGCCAGCGGTGCCATGAGATTGGGCTGCAGTACCACGTCGTCACCGCCAATCGTCACTACCGGTATCGGATCGACGTGTGATTCGGCCACGCTCACGTCGCGTGGCAACTCCAATTCCGGCAGACGCGGCAGCGCGTAAAGCCGATCTAACAGTTCGGTAGGATCGTGACCAAGATCGAGTGATTGTGCGCTGCGAAGTTCGGTGACCAAGGGAAACGCGCCGCCATGATCCAGCAGTGATACGCGGTCGCCAGCAATCAGGAAACCGGCCGAATGCACCAGCCATGGCTCGGACAGTGGCATCTGCGCCTGGGGACGTACAAAATGCCCAGTCAGCGCGTACGTGCCATTGTCGGCGTGAAACATGCGCAACGCGAGTCGCCACGGCAGACCCTTATCCATCTCAAGCGTGCGCGCGTTGTACTGGATATCCTGACTGCGCGTGCGCAGACGACCCGTGTCACAGATCTTGCGAAGGGTGGTGGCCAATCCGCGCGCGCCGATGACAAATCCTGATCCCGGCGCTTGACCATACACACTCGACCGCGCGGAGCCCAGCAGCATCTCGGAGATCTGACGGTCGACTGGATCGGGCGCAGCAAGCCACACGGAGGCGGCAAACGTGAATGGCATCGTGGGCCCCCAGGTTCCGTCGCTGGCGCGCTGTTCTGTACCAAGTTCGAGGACGAGCCCAGCGGCCGGTGGCGTCGCGTCCAAGTCGGCCACGTACACCAGGCGGTGATCGGCCGGCCACAGTATTACGTGATGGTCCCGCGCCATGAGCTGGGAGCGCGACATCTAGCGATTGGCGCCGATTGTGGAGAGCCCCGCGTGCCGTACGCAGGCGCGGGAACGAGCAAAGCTACTGTTGCTGCGGTGAATCAACGGGCGTATGGCACTGGGTGCGGCAAGAGGATCACAATGTTCGCAGGTCGGACCCAGAAAGATGAGCCAGTGTCGCCCGCTATCCAAGCGGCAATTCTGCGGGCTAATCGATGTCTTGGGCGCCGTCGGGCAAGAACAGCGGATGCGCCCGGCCCCCGGCATCGTCGTAAAAGCGCACGGCGCCCGGTGTGATTGACTTGGCGAGCAGAATGATTTGCCCGGTATGTCCCGAGAAGTGTTCCACCACGTGATAAATGGCAGCGAACACCGTCGTTTCGCGGCCCTGGATTGTGCGCGGCTGGACCAACGACTCGGTGGTGAGCCGCATGAGCACCGCATGCACTTCGGCACAGGTGGCGTTTAATCCTGCCAGCAGTGTCTCGCACTCGGCACCACCTCGCGCCGCAAACTCGACGTCGCGTCGACGTGCATCGGGAGCGCCGCCCACTCCGCTGACGATCCATTGCCGCACGTTGCCATTCAGGTGCAGCACCAGGTTGCCCGCACTGTTGGATGTTTCGTTCGGGCGCCACCACAGCAGATCGGGCGGGATGGTGCGCAGCGCGGCGTTGATCTTGGCGGGATACTCGACACAGAGATAGTGGCGCGAGCGCTCGAGAAAGCGCGTAGCGAGATCGAAGGGCATGAGATTTGTGGTCATGGTGAATGCTACTTGATCGCGCCTGCGGCTCCGGCTCGTCTCGGATCGGCTCCCGCAGTCACCACCCTGCCGTCAACGCGTACGACCGCCCCGTATCCCTCGCGGACTTCACCACCCAGCGACACGAAACTCAGTCCGTAGCCCAGTGTCCGCAGTCGCGCCAAAACGTTCGGGGCGAATCCATCTTCCAGTTGAATGTTGAACGGTGCAGGCGCGGGCGGTGCTCCCGTCCCGCGCCCACCAACTGCGGCCGCCCCGCCCCCTCCAAATCCGCCGCCCGGAAGAAACCGCGGCAAGTCGAGTGCCTGCTGCGGACTCAGGTCGTAATCCAGTACGCCCAGCAACGACTGATACACGGCACTGGTAATCCATGCATTCCCTGCCGCGCTCACCGCGACGAACGGTTTGCCGTTCCTGAACGCAATGGTTGGGGCAATCGTGCTCCCGTGACGCGCAAAGGGCAGACGCGCTCCGTACTGCGTTGGATCGGTGCCGTACGACGTGAGCTTGTCGTTGCTCAGAAATCCGAGCCCTGGGGTGACATAAAAATTGCCACCCCACGTGCCCAGTGTCTGAGTGACCGACACCATGTTGCCGTCGTTGTCGGCCACCGTGAAGGCCGTCGTACCGGCAGCATGGCAGACGGTCATCTCAGCGGCATGATCGTCTCCGCATGGTGAGTCGTGACGAAGCACCGTGCTTGAGGAGTCCTCACCCGTCTCCCGTCTCCCGTCTGCGGTTTGTCTTTAAGACATCCCAACGTATCACCACGAACACTTTCCGGCGTGAGCGCCTTGTTGGCGTTGTAGCATCCCCAGCGAACACGCGCAGTGTCCTTGTTCACGATCGGTGCGTAGTCGGTGGGCCAGAGCGCCGGGTCGGCAATGCGATTGCGTGAACTTGGCACCAGAAACCAGGCGGATAGGGCCGCATGCATCGATGCCGCGTCATCGCGATATGATTTCGGTGCGGGGTACTGCTCCAGCAGATTCAGTCGAGCGACAAGCTCCGCGCCACCATTCACTGGCGGTGCTCCCGAATAGATGGTGTAATTCCGATACGTGCCGCTGACCGGCTCACGCTCCGGTGCGAAGTAGCGGGCGAGATCGCTCAGTTTCATCGCGTTGCCCTTCGCGCGCAGGTCGTTCACCCACTTGGTGGCGACCTCGCCTTTGTAAAAGCCATCGGCGCCGTTCCTGGCGATCTGCTCCAGCACCCACGCCAGATCAGGATTCTTGAGCGTATCGCCAGCCTGCAACGGCTCGCCATTGCGAAAAAACAGCGCGCGACTCCCCTCGTACTTGACGAAGTGTTCGCGCTCTGTCGCGAGCGTCGTGGCAAGCCCCTCGCTTACTACATAGCCGTCCTTCGCGGCGCGAATAGACGGTGCGATAAGGTCGGCCCACGGAACTTTCTTGCTGCCGTACCGAAGCCATGCGGTATGCATTCCGCTCACGGTGCCCGGCACGTTGGTGAGCACGGGTCCGTCGACCGGATAACGACCATTCACCAACAGCGAGGTGTTGGCGAGTCCCGCATCTTCCGGCACGCGACTCATGAATTCGAACAGTGTCGGTTTGGGAAGCGTCTTGAGGGCGATGAGCATTTCTCCGTAACCGGCAATCCCGCTGGCATCGGGTTCCACGACACCGAGGGCAAAGCTTACCGCGACCGCTGCATCGACAACATTGCCGCCCTTCCGCAGAATTTCCAGGCCAGCATCGGTAGCCACTGGATGCGCGCTGGACACGGCGGCGCGTCCGCTGGCCGGTTCACGGAGTGTCGGACGCGCGACGAGGGCATCGTGAAGCACGGCGTCGAGCACACTATCCGTTGTCGCGGCGATGGCGCGTGGACGCATGGACGTTTTGATAGACTCCCACTGTACGCGGCGCGCCGCGGCGGTGGCTTGCGAGAAGTACAGTCGCGCCGAACGATCCCACATACGATCGAAGGCCGCAGCGTTGCGGTCGGCCCGCGTACCGCCACCTGTCAGTCGCTGCGCACTCGTGATATTCGGTGCGATGGGTGCGGTGGCGAATGTCAATCGGTCACTGGCGTTTCGCGCCGAGGTGCGCAGCACTGCGCTGCGATCGGAGCCGCGATCGGGATCGCCATTGTATCCGACGTTCGTCTCCTCGAACGAGGCGATGGCGACTGTCTTGTCGTCGGGCGACCACGCTGTCTGCCCTCGCATCGTGGCGAGAAAATTGGTGTAGCCGCCAATACGTGGCACGATGAACACGCCAGTCCGCGTGGAGATGGCGATTCGCTCGCGATCCCACGCCCAGGAGAGATGGTCGGTAGACACATCGACCGTCTGCGTCCACCGCTGAGTGGGGGTCGCAGTGGGTGCCAGCGACCACACATTGAGCTTGCGGCCGGTTTCGTTGACAGTGAGAAATGCGAGATCCGTGCCTTGAGGCGCGAACTGCGGCGCGCGCTCGGTTTCTCCCGCGCTGGTCACACGCGCATCCTTGCCAGCCGCGTCCATCACCCACACGCGCGTGGCGTTGCCACTGCCACGCAAAAACGCAATGCGACCATCGCTCGATACACTGGGCGATGTCTCCTGTTGAGGTGTGTTGGTGAGTCGCGTGAGCGCACCAGCAGTACCATCGGCGCTCACCGCCAGACGCCACAGGTCGTAGTTGCCACCACGATCGGACGCAAACACAATCGCGGCACCGTCTGGTGTCCACGACGGATCGCGATCCCACCCGGCGCCGGTGGTGAGTGCCACCAGCGGACCGTTCGCGCCACGCTGCAGCATCAGGTGCCCGTTGATGCTGAGCGCCAGTCGACCGTCGGGTGCGTACGCGGGACTGCGCGCGCCCACCAGTGACGCGGTGTCGGGGGCGGTGGGGAGAACGGTGGTGGTCTGCAGCAGCAGCAGCGAAGCCGTAACAACGAGCAGCATGACGAACCTCTATCGCTTTCGGATAATTGAAACGGACTCGATGATATCGCCTTCCTGGACTCGATCCATCACGTCAAAACCGCGGACCATCGTGGCGAATACGGTGTAGTCGTGATCGAGACGGAAGTTGTCGACCAGGTTGATGTAAATCTGTCCGTCGCCGGTGTCGCGACCACGGGTGGAAATACCAAACGAACCGCGGGCGTTACGCGCGAAGCCTACTTCATCGCGCATGAACGTGGTGGTCAGGGCGTCGTACTCATCAGCGCCGGGGCTACCGCCCTGCAGCACGAACACGGGCACGATACGATGCCAGGTGAGTCCGTTAAATGCGCCACGCTCGGCCAGCTGCACAAAGGTCGAGACGGTGACCGGCGCCTCGTCGGGGAGCAACGCCACTTCGATCGCGCCGAGGTTTTTTATACGCAGACGCGCCGTCGCGCCGCGTAACGCGTTGAGTGTCGCCGCGGAAGGAAATGGGGCGGGTGCGTAGCCTGCCGTAACTGCGGCCGTCGGAATCCGTGCCTTCTCGGTCATCACGGTGGCGGCAAGCGCGGCCACATTGGGGTCGAGATCGCGGGTCAGTGGAGCCAGTCGCATCGCCGACGCGCTGTCGGCGCCTTCCTGCAATCGCTGCAGTATCGCCAGGCGAGGGTCGCGATTGGTCGCGACGCGTTTGGACGACAGTCGTAGCAACGCGTCGACCAGTGGCTTGATATTCGCACGGAGAGTCGTCGCACCTTCAAAATGCGTCGCAGCGGCGAGGACGAGCCCTGAGTGCGAACTCTTGAGCGCACGCAGCGCATCCTCATCGGTGGAGAGCGCCGCCGCTGCGACATTGGGCGCACTGTCATGCGCGAGCCGGGCACGTGTCGGCTGGTCGTTGAGTGCTCGGGCCGCAGTCGCCGCGTACGCGCGGGCTTGCCACACACGTGATGCGGCAATCTGCGACACACCCATTCGCGCCCGCCCGGAATCGACCTTGGCGAGCGCCATCAGCGCGCGCGCCTGTACGCGCCAGTTCGCACCACCACGCATCAGGGAATCGAGGAGCGTGGCCGAGCACTTCTTCTCGCCCAGCACGTCGATGGCGGTGAGTACGACGTGCTGGCTTTCGTCGCGCAACGCGATGGCCGCGCGCGCACAGGTGCCGGCCACGCGGAGTGCCTGGTAACGCACCAGCGGAGACGCGTCATCAACCCACAGACGTGATGCCGCAACCGCGAGGCGGCGCACCTGCGCGCTGGTATCGCGCAGCGCGACGGCAAACGTCGCTGAATCGCGGTCGCCAGCTGCAGTCAAGGCCAACAACAACAGTTGGCGAATCTCAGCACTTCCGTCTTCGCGAAGTGCTTCCCGGAGTGCGGCGACGGTCTCGCTGGACGGACGAGACGAACGCGTCGTGCGACGCACCAACGACTCGAGTCCGCGCGCCGCGCCCGCCCGCGCCACGGCGTCGGTATCACGCAGGCCGCTCGTGAGCGCCGCGACGACCGCTGGAGCCGGAGGAACGGCTGGTGCGCCCGGTCGCACGGTCGGCGATCGGCCTATCGTTTCATACAGTGCCGCGCGAACCGCAGCATCGCGCTCATTGGCCAGCAGCATCGCGAAGTCAAACGGCGCGCCCATCTGGCCAAACGCGTTCAACGCTTCCCGTCGGACCGATACTGCAGGAGAGCGAAGTAGCAGCGCGATGTGTGACGCGAAATCGACGCGTTCCATCCGGCCAAACGCTCGTGCCGCCAATCGTTGCAAAACGGTATCACCGCTGGCCACGGCCGCATCGAGCACACGCGTATCAGTTCCGCGCGCGTACTCGGCCGCCAGCACCTGATACGCGGTGGGCTTGGCTCCAAACTGCTGAAGCGCGATTGCGAGAAGCAGCCACATGGCAAAATCCTGAAGGGGGTCGTGCAGTGAGATACCAACGGGCAATATGACTCGGCTTCCTGAACGCAGACAGCCGCCCGCGCGTAGTTTTCACGGGTTCCCTCAACTTCTCCTCCTTCATTCTGAAATCCCTATGCGATCCTTGGGGCTCGCCCGACTTTTCCTGACGCTCGCCGTGCTCGCGGCTCCCGCGCTGGTGCAGGCGCAGGCGACCAAGCTCAATCGCTATGGCAATCCGGCCAAAGTCGCGCCAGCGCCGACGAAGGCCGCCATCGACGTGCGCGATTTGCAGATTCGACTGTATCAGTTCGCCGATGACTCCATGATGGGTCGTCAGGTTGGTCGGCTGGGCAACAAGAAGGGTACCGACTACATCGCTGCCGAAGTGAAGCGACTTGGACTTCTGCCGGCCGGTGACAACGGCACCTATTTCCAGGTGTTGCCGTACCACCTTCGGAAGTTCACGGCGCACTCGCGCCTTACGGTGGATGGCAATCCGATCGCGTGGAACAGCGATTTCGTGGCGATCCCCGGCGCGCGCGCTCCTCGGCCGATCGCCGAGGCCGAGGTCATTTTTGGCGGAACGGCAGGTGACACCACGTCGCAAATTTCGGCGGCACAAGCGATGGGTAAGTTCGTGGTATTGTTGCCGCAGCTCGGCAGCCGCGGAGCCGGCGGTCCGCAAGGACAGCAGGCGTTCGGTGGAGGCCGCGGTGGTGCCGCTGCGGTGGTCAACCGCTTTGCCGATGCGGCAGCTGTCGCGACCATCGATTTGGACAATCTCACGCTGGCGCAGCGTGTCGCGTTGAACGATCCGACCGTTGCCTCGCAGGGTGGGGGCGGTCGTGGCGGTCCGCCGGGTGGCGGTCGTGGCGGAGCTGCGCCGGCGCCGGTCGATTCGATCGCCTTGCTCAAGGCGCAGTTGGCCGCGTTCCAACCTCAGCCGGTGCTGCGCATAAGCAAGGCCGCTGCCGCGCGCCTGTTTGCGCGTACCAGTTTTGATGGAGTCGCTCTCGGCGCGAAGGGCGGCATCGTGAATGCCTCGCTCGACTTTGTGGACTTGCCGTCAGAGTTCGGTCGAAACGTGATCGCGGTCATTCCCGGAAGCGATCCGGTGCTCAAGAATCAGTATGTCGCTATCGGAGGCCACAACGATCACGTGGGGTTTGCTGGTCCGGTCGACAAGGATTCTATCAAGGTGTTCAACGATCAGCGCATCAAGTGGCAGATTGCGAATAACATGGTGCAGGCAACCATCGACGTGACGTCCAAGTTTACAGTGAACATGGACAGCATTCGCAAAATTCACCCCAAGCCGCGCATCGACTCCATCAACAACGGGGCAGACGACGACGGGTCGGGTTCGATGGCGGTGCTGGAGATTGCCGAAGCGATTCAGGCGATGCCGGTCAAGCCCAAGCGCTCGACGCTGTTCATCTGGCACACCGGCGAAGAGGGTGGACTGGTGGGTTCGGCGTTTTTCGTTCGCAATCCGACAGTGCCCATCGACTCAGTCGTCGCGCAGATCAACATCGACATGATTGGCCGCGGACGCGCCGAAGATCTTCCTGGTGGCGGCGACGACTATGTCGGTGTGGTCGGTTCGTTCTTCGACTCCAAAGACCTGGGTGAGACGGTCAAGGCCGTCAACGCCAGGCAGGCCAAGCCACTCACATTGGACTACAAGTTCGACGATCCCATTGCCTGGGCCGGCTACAACAACATCTATGGCCGCAGTGATCACTTCAACTATGCGAAGGCCGGTGTGCCCATCGCATTCTTCTTCACTGGGTTGCATGGCGACTACCACCAGCGCAGTGACGAGGCGGAGTTCATTGACTATCCGCACTACGCGAAGATTGCGAACTACATCAGGCAGCTGACAGTGGAAGTGGGCAATGGCCCCAGGCCGCAACTGAATGGTACCAAGCCCGCGAAGCCAAAACCCATCGGCTAACCGCACTACTCTGATCGGCGTACAGGAACGGTGAAACGCTTGTCCAGGAGCTTTCCGGGCCCCAGCTTCGACGGAGTGCGCTTCCTTCGCCAACACATCCCCTTATGAGTGATCGCATTCCACCCGCCCCTTCCGAAGCAGTCGCGCGTTCAACCGACGACGAAGTCCGAGCCAGTGCCGACGATCTGGCGCGACTGGAGGTGGTGCGTCAGGACCTGCTTCGCGTCCATCGAGCGCTCCTGAGTGTCGAACGCATTCGCTACGAAAAGGCTCGTGGCTCTATCGGCAACAACAGCGCGTTCCTGCAATTGGTCATAGCCGACCCGTGGTTCGATTGGCTCCGCCCCATGGCGCAGCTGGTGCTCATGATCGACGAACGGACAGGCGACAAGAAGTCGCTGCTGGGCACGGTGGAGGCCAAGGCGCTTCTTGATCGGGCGAAGTCGCTGCTGCGGGCTGACATTGACGGAGACGCCTTCCAGCGGCTGTACTACGACGCGGTTCAGGCCTCGCCGGACTTGGCGGTGCTGGCGAGGCAAGTGGCTACCGGGCAGCGCGGCTCGGTCTGACCAGCGCGGCGTGGAACGGCAACTGCGCTTTCAAGGCAAACGGCAACTGCGCCAAGGCGCGAGGCGGCACGATCACCCGACTGGAACTGCTGGCCGGGGAGTTGCTTTACGCGATCGACATCACCCCGCCGGCCGG
>JANLVM010000751.1:0-2317 GCA_031364015.1 Gemmatimonadaceae bacterium | reverse complement strand
GATAGCCCGCGTCCGCTGTCAGCACCGTCGCGCTCGTGCGGAGCGTCGCGAGCGCCTCTACTATCGGGAGCAGCAGCTCTTGCTCAGAGCCGGTGCCATGCGCTTGCGCGTCGACAATGATCTGATGCTTCGCGTCGACGGCGGCGACGCCCGTGTAGCCTTGGATGACGCCCTTGTCCGTCGCCATCTTGGCACTCTCGTTATCCGTGCGATTGCTCTTGCGCAGACCGCCCGTCGGGCCGTGGCGGTCGGTGCGATGCGTGGCGAGCCACTCGCGCAGCTGCTGCGCATCGCGCGTCAGGCGTGCCATCCGCGCGGTCGTCTTGGCGGCGACATCCGGCTCGCGCTCCAGCGCGTCCGTCGCCCGGTGCCGGTCGAGCATCGCGTGCGCGGCGGTCTCCAATTTCTCCGCCCGCTGCGTGAACTCGGCGCGCGTCCCGCTCCGATGCTTGGACGCGTTGCTCGGCAATTTCACGCCATCAATCGCAAACATCTCGCGCCCGATCAAGCCTTGGCCGTCACACACCGCGAGCACCGCCGCAAACACCTGCGCGATGTCGTCACGGAGCGTGCTGACGAAATGGGCAATCGTGGTGAAGTGCGGCGCGGTCATGCCGCAGAGCGCCATAAACGTCACGTGCTCCTGGCAGACACGCGCAAACGCGCGACTGCGCACGATGCCCTGGGAGTAGGCGAACAGCACCACCTTGAGCAACATGGCGGGCGGATACGCGGGCGCGCCGGTCGTGTCATTCCGGAAGCGGGCGTCGAAGTGCGCCAGGTCGACTTCGTGGTCGAGCAGGTGATTCAGCGCGTGTTCGAACGTGCCCGGCAGCAACTGTCGCGCGAGGTCGACGCTCAAGAACTGCGGATTGGTATCGAGCGACTTGTAGCGGGCCATGGCAGGATCTCGACAGCGAGTTGACACAGCAACAGATTCGATAGCTCCAACACCCGACATCGTGCATCGAGTTCCGTTTCCACATTGGCGTGTCGTGGGACTTATTCTACAACCTCGTTATGCTGCAATAAAATGATCGTTGCGTCGGCAAGGCAAATCGGCCATGGTGTCGAATGACGCGTTAACCGAGGACGCGAGCGGATTCATTGGACGGGCGGGGAGTGCGGCGTGAAAGTACGCGATGTGCTCCGCTTGCTTGCTGATGACGGGTGGGTTCTCGCGCGAACGCGAGGCAGTCATCACCAGTTCAGACATCCCTCTAAACCGGGACTGGTCACCCTCGCGGGCTCTAGCAATGACGACCTCGCGCCAGGTACTTTGAATAGCATCTTGAAGCAGGCAGGGCTCAAGACCTCGGGCCAGGAGTAACGCGTGCACCGCTATCTGATCATCATCGAATCGACCGCCACAGGTTTCTCGGCGTATTCGCCGGACCTGCCGGGGTGCGTCGCCGCCGGCGCGTCGCCGCCCGAGGTGGAGCGCGCGATGCGCGAGGCGATCGAGTTGCATCTGGAAGGCCTCCGCGACGCGGGCCTGCCAATTCCCGTTGGCGGCACGTCTGCTGCCTACGTCGAGGTTGCTGCATAACGACGCGTTGCTGCCGACAGCGCATTTCGGAATGCGCGCTACGCGCGCAATTTTATGGGAGCGCTGCTGCAGAACGAAACGTTAGGCCGAAGAAGGCGATTGAGGCAAGTGAATATACCAAGCTACCTCCTACCGAGACTGTTGTGGGTGGATTGCATCGCTGCCGCGTTCGCCGGGGTATGGATGCTGACGTTCAGCGGGTGGCTCAGCCACGTGTATGCGCTGCCACGAGGACTGCTGCTCCTCATCGGCACCGTCAACATGATCTACGCTTCCTACTCCTTCTCGCTCGCCGTCCGGCCGAAACGGCCGATGTACTTGATCAAACTGCTGGTGTTCGCCAATCTGACCTGGGCCGGCGCGTGTCTAGGATTGGCGATGGTCTTCTCGGAATCAGCCACGCTGTTCGGGCTCTGTCAGCTGGTCGGCGAAGCCGCCTTCGTCGGCGGATTGGCGGCTCTCGAGTGGGTCGGGCGGGAAGCCCTTCAGATTCGACGATCGAATTCGCCAGTTTCGCAACCAGAGTGAGCCGAAGCTGCCGTACGATGACCGATTCTGCCTAACGAAGTAAAGATTCGTGCCGCGCGCAGCCGCGGCACAATCTGGTGTTGAACGCAATCCGCCGGTGCGACGTCGCGGGGAGCTGGCCTCTTGGACTTTCAATGGCACCGCGCTGATTCCGCGCAGCGGAATTATCCGGGTGCGGCGCGCTCAGGGCGGCGCGGCGACGACGAGAGTGGGTCGAATGCGCGGGGGCACTCGGTCGTT
>JANLVM010000725.1:0-15756 GCA_031364015.1 Gemmatimonadaceae bacterium | reverse complement strand
GCTGGCGGATGGTCCAGCCACGTTGGTGCCGTCAAGCCGTGGCCCGGCGTTCCCCGCGGACATGCGCACGTTCAAGGTGCTCAAGAGCGATCACGAACTCTTTTCCGACGCGGCGCGTGCCGCGCTTGCCGACATGCAGTTCGATCCCGCGACGATCGGCGGAAGGGGCGTTTCGCAGCTCCTGCAAACACCCTTCAAGTTCAGTATCAGCAGGTAGCTCCCCGGTCTTCGCGTCTCCACCATCAGCGTCAGGAGGGATGAGCGAGCAGTCGGAGCACGATGTCCACCAGCGCGTCCAGGTCGCCATCAAAATGATGACCGCCTGTTCGCGGCTCCTTGCGAAGTAAGCCACCCGGCGCGTCGCGGCAACCAGAAACGGGCTCGTCTTCGCCGAACACACAAACCATGGGCACGCTGCGCAGGCGCATCAGCTCCGGTAGGATCGGAACGTCGCTGTCGCGCGGCGTGTCTTTGACGAGATCCGTCCAGTGGAATTCGAAGCTGGCCATTCGCGCCAAGCCAAACATCGCAATGGCGCTGACACGTTCACGGAGATCTGTCGGCAGACGATTGACGACAAACGGCGCAAGATCGGCACCACGCGAGTAGCCAATGAACACCAGTGAATCGCCGTGCCAGCGCGACATCGCGACCCGCGCCACGCGCGCGAGGGCGGTGGCAGTCTCGTCCGGTGTCTTTCGCGGTGACAGGTAAGACCGCGAGTTGAAGCCAACCACCCCGAATCCGCGACTGGCCAGGCCCTTGCCGAGATGCGTCACAAGTTCCGCAAAGCCGCCATCGCCGCTGAGTATCAGCACAACGCGATTCGACACCGCGCCGCTCGGCTCGATCCACATGAGAGGGAGCCCACGCAGATCGTCTTTGGTGGCTTGTGCGTTCGCCGAGCGGGAGAGCGCCATGGCGAGCCCGCAGGCAACCGCTAAGTGCCTTTGTGAAGTACCCAGCAATCCTGACATAGTCGAATCATAGCTCCACACTCGGAGGAAAGGAAAGCGCGACCAATCACGCGATCTGCCAGTCAAGCGAGTACATTGCGCGTCTGGACGCGACTGCTGTCTCGCGCCGATTTCCGCCTGATAACGAGATACTCACAAATGCCGCGGGCGGTTTTTGTCGACCCCACGGGTCGCAGGTGGCGAGCAGTCCGTCGCACGGCGTTGGCCGTCGGCGTCGTGACCACGCTGTTTGCGCTGTCGGTCGTCGCGTATCTGCTCGTGCCACCGGTCCTGCCGAAGCTGGAGTTCAAGGTGAGCACGTCGCGTTCGTGGTCCAATGCGCCACCGCTCCTTGGGACGCGCGCCGCGCGAGAACATGCTGCAGCTCGTCGCAAGCTGTTTGCGTCTATCGAGCACGTGGCACGCGTGCCCTCCGTGCGGGCTCGTGCGATTCCCGAACAGCGCATCGGGTTGTCGCGTCGTGTCGCGACGCCGGGCGGCGAAGTGGCCGCGTTCTATGTTAACTGGGACGACAACGCGTTTGCGGCGCTACGAGCGCACGCCGAAGAACTGGACTGGCTCGTCTGTGAATGGGCGTTTGTCGTCAATTCCGGCGACTCGCTGCGACTGACGGTGGATCGTCGTGTGCCGTTCCTTCTCGCGCGCATGCCGTCAGAACGACGGCCGCGCGTACTGCTCATGGTCAGCAACGTTGATTCGATGACGCGGCGATTCGACCCGAAGCGGTTGGAAGCACTGGTGGGGCGTCCGACGGCGCGCCGTACGGCGGCCGTTCAGTTGGCGCGCACGGTACGACAATGGGGTTTGGCTGGCGTCACCATTGATTTCGAGGAGATTCCTGACGCGCTTCATCCTGCGGTGCTGGAGTTTGTGGCCGACCTGCGCCGCGCGCTCGCGGCGATTCAACCAACCGACGCGCCGCTGATGGTGACGCAGGCAGTGGGCACCGATCTGGCGCCGCGCACGCTGGCGCAATATGCGGCGACAAACGACCGTCTCTTTCTCATGTTGTACGACGAGCATTACGGATCGGGTGACCCTGGACCGGTCGCCAGTCAGCTGTGGTATGAGCAACAGGCGCGGCGTCTGCTCGTGGATGTGCCAACGAACAAAGCCATGCTGGCGGTTGGCGCGTACGGGTATGACTGGAATGACGCCGGTCCGCACGCGTCGGGCGAGGCGCTAACGTTTCAGGATGTCATGGCCAGGGCTCGCGACAATTCTGTGCCCGTCCGCTTCGACAGTATTTCGCTTAACCCGTACGTGAAATGGACGGACCCTGACTCCACCGATCATGTGGCGTGGTTTCTCGATGGCGTGACGGCCTACAACCAGGTCGCGGCGGGTCGACGTTTGGGCGTTCGGGGACACGCGCTCTGGAGACTTGGTGCGGAGGATCCCTCCATCTGGCGAGCACTCGCGCATCGAACACTGCTGGCGCCCGGCCAGACGCTGGACACGATTGCCCCTGGTTACGAGGTGCAATTCAACGGCACCGGAGAACTCCTGCGAGTCAACGCCCGTCCGACGCCTGGCGTGCGCGCCGTGCGGTACGACACGACGCGCGGCGCCGTCGTTCTGGACAGCATGGTCCGGTTTCCGACGCCGTGGATCGTGCAGCGGTTCGGTGCAAGCGCGCATCGAGTCGCACTCACATTCGACGACGGTCCGGACGCACGATGGACGCCGGCGATTCTCGACACGCTCGCTTCGCGCGGCGTGCATGCGACATTCTTCATGATCGGTTCGGCGGTCGAGGCGAACATGCAACTGGCGCGTCGCGTGTTCGCGGAAGGTCACGAAATCGGCAACCACACCTTCACGCACCCGAACCTGTCGTTGCTCGCGCCGTACCTCGTGGGCCTCGAGCTCGACCTCAGTCAACGGGTGCTCGAAGCGACACTCGATCGTCGAACTGTATTCTTTCGCGCCCCGTTCTTCGGCGACGCGGAACCCACCACGCCCGATGAGCTCATTCCAGCCGCGATCGCGTCGGATCGCGGCTACGTGATCGCTGGACTGCACCTGGATTCGGAAGACTGGGAGCGACCGGGTGTCGCGGTGATTGTGCGCAATGTGCTCGACGCGCGCGGTCGCGGAAACATCGTGCTGCTGCACGATGGCGGGGGCGATCGTGCGCAGACGCTGGCGGCAATTGGCCCGCTCATCGATTCTCTTCGTGCCCGTGGCGATACCCTGGTGACGCTGTCGGCGCTTGACGCGAGCGGTGCCCTGCGAGGCATGGCGTCGTTGCCACGAGGTGATGAACGCACGCGATTGCTGGAACTGGCGGCATTCTCGCTGCTGGGTGGAGCGGAGTGGTTGCTTACGTGGCTCTTTCTCGTCGCCGTAACACTTGGGTTGGGTCGCGTGGCGGTTGTTGGCACATTGGCCATCGCGCAGCGCACGCGCGAGCAGATGCGCGCACGACGCGCCCTCGGCGGCGCGCCACTGCCGCTGTTCGCACCATCCGTCTCCGTGATCGTGCCGGCGTTTCGCGAAGAGAAGGTGGTGGTTCGTACGGTGGAAAGTCTGCTCGCGCAGCAATATTCCGGAGCGCTGGAAGTTATTGTGGTGGACGACGGCAGTCCTGATGACACCTATGCGGTGGCGGTGACGGCGTTTGCGCACAATCCCCGCGTGACGGTGCTCCGGAAGTCGAATGGCGGGAAGTCGTCCGCACTGAATCTTGGAATCGCCCATGCGATGGGGGAGGTCGTGATCGGACTGGACGCCGACACGCTATTTGAATCGGACACCGTTGCGCATCTGGTGCAGCCGCTCATCGACCCGCGTGTTGCCGCGGTTGCGGGGAACGCCAAGGTAGGCAATCGCCTGAATCTGCTAACGCGGTGGCAGGCCATCGAGTACGTCACCAGCCAGAACCTGGACCGACGCGCATTCTCGCTGCTCAATGGCATCACCGTGGTGCCTGGTGCCGTAGGCGCGTGGCGACGCGATGCGGTAGCCGCAATTGGTGGATTCTCCGACGACACGCTGGCCGAAGATCAAGACTTGACGCTGTTGCTGCTTGAGCAAGGGCATCGCGTGGCATTCGCCCCGCACGCGATTGCGTGGACCGAGGCGCCGGACACCGTGAAGGGCCTGCTGAAGCAGCGATTCCGATGGAGCTTTGGCACGCTGCAGTGCATGTGGAAGCACCGGTACGCACTGCTCCGTCCGCGGTACGGCACGCTTGGCATGGTCGCGCTGCCCAATACATGGATATTTCAGTTACTGGTCAACATCATTGCACCACTCGCGGATCTGATGTTCGTGCTGAGTCTGGTCTCAGTCTGGCTGACGGGACGCGAGCACGGCGCGACATACGCCATCGCGTCACTGGAACAGATTCTTACGCTATACGCATTGTTCCTGTTGGTGGACTGGGCGGCTGCAGTGATCGCCTTCGTGGCCGAGCCAAAAGAGGAATTTCGATTGACGTGGTTGGTGTTCCTGCAACGCTTTGCCTATCGGCAGATCATGTACTGGGTGGTGCTCAAGGCGGTGATGGCCGCCGCGCGCGGCGGTCTGGTTGGTTGGGGCACACTGGAACGCAAGGCAACCGTGGAACTGAAACACGCGTCATAGGTGGTCGCAGGCACCGCTCTCCCGCGCCCGCGATCGGGCGCCATGCGACCGTCGGTCTATGCACAGTGTCACCGCACCGGCGGCTCGTGTCGACGATGAAGGATTGCCACGACACTGTCCGCGAGCACTTGGAGTGACAGGTCGGGATGCTGTATCGCGCCGTGAATCGGACCCACAGCGCCCAGCACACGACCAGAACGCGTGTCTGTCACCTCAGCAAAAAACCGAAGATCCGAGTCGGCGCGAAAATACGCGCCCGTCACCACCAGCCCCGCTCGCGTTGATGCAATGAGTGATCGCGTCTTGTCGGCCAGGATCGAGTCGACCGGTGGAACGGTTTGCTGCTGTGACGGAAGGGCGATGGTTGAGTTGACCACCATCAGACGTGTTCCGGCAGTCAAGGCCGCGGTGATGACGTCTCCAGCGAGCACGCCGATGCTCCCCAGTGTTGAGTCGTTCGTGTCGTTGACAAGGTCCGCCACCACCACGCGATTGGGATCGAGGACGCTGGTCTTGCGTTCATGCTCCCAGACATAGAATCCGACGATCATGGTCGCAAGCACCACCATAAACGCGACGGACAGCGGCCGCCGATCAAGATTCGCTGTGCGTGGACCGTCCTGGATCCCGCTAATTGGCACGTGGGCGAGTGCTCTGGCCATCGCGCTGGCCGACGCGAAGCGGTCAGCGGGCTGTGCGGCCGTACTCCGGCGGATCACGGCCTCGAGTTCGCGTGGGACGTCGGCGCGTCGTGTTCTGATGCCTGGCACCCCGTCACGCGTGATGCGCCTGATCAGTCGGCTCGGTGACGACTCATCGAAAGGACGTTCAGCAGCAAGCATCTCGTAGAGCACGACACCAAGCGCGTACACGTCAGCACGTCCGTCGATCGGACCCTCTGCGCGGAACAACTCGGGACCCATGTAGTGCAGCGTACCGACCGCTCTGCCGGTCGGAGTGAAGCGATCGACCTGCGCGCTGGACTTCCACCAATCCGTGCCACTGAAGTCGTCGGGCGCGACCAGCGACGTGAGGGGTGTCGCGATGCCAAAGTCCGTCAGCACCGCATGTCCTCCCTCGACAAGAATATTGTCAGGCTTCACGTCGCGATGCACGAAGCCGCTTTCGTGGATGTGCGCCAACGCTTCGGCCGTTTCACGAGTGAGGCGCACCGCATCGACAATCGTCAGCGGTCCTTCGCGGATCATGGCGCTCAGGGGACGCCCTCGCGCGACTGGCATGACGGCGAAGGGTCGGCCGTCCTGCAGGCTGCCTGAGTCGATCAGCGGAAGAATGTGTGCGTGACGCAGGCCGGCGGCCACCTGGACTTCCTGCCTGAAACGCGCGGCCGCGTGCGGTAGACCCGAGTTGCGGCGCAAAATCTTGATGGCGACGTCACGCCCGTGTCGCTCGTCGCGCGCGCGATAAACAATCGCGGTCCCACCGGTGCCCAGCACGTCCACGACCACGAGGCCGAGCGCGACGAGCGCCGGATCCGTGCGAAGGGCTTCCAGATCCCGTTCGTCGCTACCGCGCGAAAAGTCCTGTGATTCCACCGGAGATGAGCGAAGTGACATTGGCGAGCACACGTGGCAGGGCGAGCCCCGCAGGTGTGGCGAGATACCGAGGCTCCCAGATCGGATTGAACTTGTCCTTATATGCGCGAAGTCCCTGAAAGTTGTAAAAGTGTTCGCCGTGCCGATACAACATGCCACCCAGTCGATGCCAGCGCGTGGCAAGTGTTCGCACCTCCAGACCGGAAAGCGGAGCCATGCCCAGACTCAAGCGATCAAAGCCGTTCGCGCGTCCCCACAGCATCAGTTCGATGAACAGGAACTCCATGGTCGCGGGTGGTGCGTCGTTGGCGTAGCGCATCAGATCCACGGACAGTTCACGGCCGCTTCCTGTCCAGAGATTCGCAAATGCCACGATACGGTTGTCGACGCGCACGAGGGCGTGCGAAAAGTGTGTGAGATATGCCGGATCGAAGCGGCCGAGCGAGAAACCCTTCTCACGCGTGGACTTGGTTCCAAGCCAGTCATCGGAAATCGCGCGCAACTGCGGGAGGAGGGACTCCACACGTTCAGGCGGAACGATTTCAAACGTCGCGCCAGCCTTCTGCACTTCCCGCTGCGTTCGCCTGAGTCCGCGCCGATTGCTTCCTTCGAGGGTGAAGCTCGCGAGCGGCACCATCGCCTCTTCGCCCATCTTGAGCAGTGTCAGTCCGAGGTCGATGTACAGCGGGAGATACTTGACGCTCACTTCATAGAACACCGGCCAGGCGCCGTGATGGTCGGCGGCTTCGCGGAATCGCCAGGCGAGTTCACGTTGTGCGGATTCCGGGCCAAACGGGTCACCCAACGCTACCCAGGTGCGACCGTTCACGCCGTACATCAGGAATCCGTCCTTCGCGTCCGAAAACATCAGATGCTTGTCACCGAGGAGTGCGAGCGCGGCCGACGTTTCGTCGATGGTCGGAAGAAGGCGGGTCACCTGCACCATTTCCTCAGCGCTGCCCAGCTCGAGTCGCGGCGCAGCATGGCGCAGCAGGCGCAGCATCGCCACGAAACCGAGCGATGCGGCGACGCCCGCACTGGCGCGCAGGAAGCGAGGAGCATCACCGCGCTCGGCGAATCGCCACCAGAGTTCCGTGGTGAAATTCACGTGCTTGAAAGAAAAAACGCCGACCCACACGCTCACCCCAACGACCGCGATGATGGACCCAATCCATCCCGGTGTCAGCGGCTCTGCCAGCAGCGACGATTTTCGCGTAAACGCCGCGCGACTCGCCACGAGGAGCGCAAGCACGACGCTCAGCGCCGTGGCCTCTTCATAGTCCAGCCCCTTGAGGAGCGAGGCCCCGATACCGACGATCAGCAACGCACGCGTCAAGTGGTACGCCGCGTCCAGTCGACGGGTTAGCGCCCACCCGAGCACCACCAGGCCGACACCGACGATGCTGCCCGCGAAGTGCGAGAGCTCGACGACACCAAGGGGGAGGACGTCAGTCAAGACCGCAATCCGTCCGGGTACCGGCGGCGTGGCCCCCGAGAACAGCAGTATCGCGCCGCCGAGCATTGTCATGGTGCCGATCGCGCTTGGCACGAGCGGTTCTGTCCACCGTTCAAGGCCGTCCGTCATGAACACGGCGACACTCGAGATTCGCGAACGCTGTCGACTGATTTCATGCGCCACGAGCATGATGACCGCCGCGACGAACGGGACCAGGTAGAAGATCACACGATAGGCGAGCAGCGCGCCAACCAGTGGTCCGGCGGGAACGGTGTTGCCGAGTTGGAGCACCATCAACGTTTCGAAGACGCCCAGGCCTCCGGGAACGTGGCTGATCAACCCGCCAGTCTGTGCCAGCAGGAACGCGGCGACAAACGCGGGGAAGCTCAGGTGCTGTCCTTCCGGAAGCAGGACGTATAACACCAATGCGGCGAGCGCCCAGTCGACCGTGGCCACGAGCAATTGACCGAACACCAGTCGGGGCGCGGGAACGGGGATCACCAGTCCGCGCAGGGTCAGCGCGCGTCCGCGTCCCCAAACGCTCCATCCAACGTAGACGCTCGTCACCAGCACACAGACAATTGCCAGGGCGCGTACCACAAGCACCGGAAGGAGCAAGCGCTCCAGACTCGCCGTCGACTCCACCAAGCCGACGACTCCCGTAAGTGCGATGACGCCTAACGTGAATGTGGCGCCGGCGAAGGCCACCGCTTTCGCGATCTCCCCTGTGCCAAGACCCCACGCACTCCACAGCCGAACGCGCAGTGATCCGCCAGTGAACGCGGCAAAGCCGAGCGTCTGACTGATCCCATACGTGACCGTCGATCCGTACAGCACTCGCCGCAGGGGCAGTCGGTGCCCGGCATAGTACAAGGCCAACACGTCGTAACCGGGCAGCACTGCGTACGCCGCGACCGTGCAAAGGGCCGCCAGCATGATCTTCGTGCGCGACACCTCCATGAACGCACGTACCATGTCGTGGTACCGCAGGTGCGCCAGCTCGAACTCGAGCAAGCGCAATGTCACGGCGAGAAGCGTGACGACCAGCACCGGCACGACCCAGCGTCGTGCGCGCTCAACGCGGGTGGGGGTCACTCCGTCGGATGGGACGGCTTCTGAGGGCATTACTCCTCAGACTGGCGGACGTGGTGCTGTTGGCGCGTGCTCGCCACTCCGCAGAAGCAACTCGGTCAGCATTTCGATCTGCCGTTGCTGCAATTGCACCAGATGCTCCCAGTCGCGCTCGCGCAGCGCGTCAAACTTCTCGTGCAGCTCGCGAATCTCAATTTCGGCCTTGAGATTCACCTCGTAATCGTTGGCCGCATGCAGGCGGTCCTTCACGGTTTGCCGATTCTGGCTCATCATGATGACCGGCGCTTGCAACGCGGCCAGCATGGAGAGGAACAAGTTCAGGAAGATGTAGGGGTACGGGTCGAACGCCTTGTTCCGCGGACCAAGAATCTCAGTGTTGAGCACTGCCCAGAACAGCAGGAAAGCCAGAAAGAGCAGGATGAACGTCCATGAACCGCCAAAGAGGGCGATACCGTCTGCGAGCCGCTGGCCAAGCGTGGCGTTTGCTTCGCTCTCCACGACGATGTCGCGAGCAATGGGCCTGTGCCGCAGCCTCGCCACCAACTGTTCTCGCGACGTGAGGGAAGTTCCTTCAACCTCGTTCCAGGCGTTCAGCTGGTCCGGAGGATGTGTCATGGAAGCCATGTGAGGGGGCACGCAACGAACATCTGCTACATCAACGACCCGTTGACGGCATTTGCTGTTGAACCTACACCGGTCCGGCACCAATTGACCGATCCCGGGTGGCAGAATGTATAGTGCGGTCGGCCCGATAGCGCGCTAAGCTCCAGTCATGACGTCATTCCCCACTCGCGCGCTCGGGCAACACGGCCTTCGCGTTTCCGCCATCGGCCTCGGCTGCATGGGCATGTCGGAGTTCTACGGCGACGCCGCATCTCGCGACGAACGCGAGAGCATCAGCGTGATACATCGGGCGCTCGACCTTGGCGTATCGCTCCTTGATACGTCGGACATGTACGGTCCGCACACCAATGAGGAGTTGGTCGGACGCGCCATTCATGACCGCCGTGACCGCGTGGTGTTAGCCAGCAAGTTCGGACTGGTCCGCGATGTGGGCCGTGCCGAGTACCGAGGAGTGAATGGTCGACCGGAATACGTTCGGTCGGCCTGCGAGGCATCACTTCGTCGTCTCAACACCGACTACATCGACCTCTACTACCAGCATCGGATCGACCAGAGTGTGCCGATTGAGGACACCATCGGCGCGATGTCACAACTGGTTGGCGAGGGCAAGGTGCGATACCTCGGCATGTCGGAGGCGGCGTCGGCGAACCTTCGTCGCGCCGCCGCCGTGCATCCCATCAGTGCGCTGCAATCAGAGTGGTCGCTGTGGACGCGCGACTGGGAGCGCACGGCATTTCCGGTGGCCCGCGAACTTGGTATCGGGATTGTGCCATACAGTCCGTTGGGTCGCGGATTTCTGACCGGGCGCTTCTCAGCGGCATCGGAGTTGCCCGCTGGAGACTATCGCCGCACGTCGCCGCGATTCCAGTCCGAACACTTTGACGCGAATCGCCAGCTGGTGGACGTCGTAATCGCGATGGCCAACGACAAGGGCTGTACACCGGCGCAGCTGGCGCTGGCGTGGGTGCTGTCGCGCGGCGAGGACGTGGTGCCGATTCCCGGGACGACGAAGATTTCGCGCCTTGAGGAGAATGTCGGTTCGGTACAGGTCGGATTGAGCGCGTCGGACCTGGCGACGTTGGCTGCGAGCTTTCCGGCGGGAGCGGCTTCGGGAGAGCGGTATCCTGGTGGAATGAGTGCATTGGTAGACAAGTAACGGCGGCACGTTGACAGGGGTTCCTGCACATCTACCAGAGGGTTCGAGTATGCAACGGTTTGGAGTTCTTGTGTTGAGCTTCGCGCTTGCTGCAACAGGCGCCAATTCCGCTTTGCACGCCCAGGTGGCCGGCTTGTCGGGCACCCTGGTGGTCACCAATAAGTCGCCGTTCACCGCCACGATCATTGACGTAGGCAGCGGTCGGGCACTGGCCACGTTGCCGACCGGCCAAGGGCCGCACGAAGTGGTGATCACGCGCGATGGACGAACCGCTATCGTGACGGACTATGGGGCCCAGAGCGGGGGCAGCACGCTCACCGTCATCGATGTCGCGGGGCTGCGGGTGGCGCGCACCATCAGTCTCGGTGAGTATCGTCGTCCGCATGGCATCGTGGTGCTCCCGGGCGACACAACCGTTGCGGTCACCTCCGAAGCCAATCGGCACGTGCTCATTGTCAATGTGGCCACTGGCGTGATCGTGAAGGCGATTCCAACGGAAAAGAACGGGTCGCACATGGTGGGCGTGGTGCGGAATGGCACGCGCGCGTGGACTGGCAACATTGGCAGCAATTCCGTTACCGAACTCGATCTCGTGACCGGCGTTCCGGTGCGCAGTATCGATGTGCCGGCGCAACCGGAGGCGATCAACGTGACGCCCGACGGTCGCGAGGTGTGGGTGGGCAGCAACGCGACGGGGAAGGTGAGCGTGGTGGATGCAACAACAGGCGCGGTGACCACCGCCGCCGAAGGCTTCGGGTGGCCATACCGCGTGCTCTTCTCACCGAATAACGCACTCGTGTTGCTGCCCGATCTCCGGAACGAGGAACTGCGCTTCGTTGAGCGGTCTACGCGAAAGGAGTTGCACCGCATCGCGTTCAAGGACGGCGGCCCACAAGGTATCGTGTTCACGCCAGACGGCCGCTACGCGCTGATGTCGTTGAGCAAGAAGGCCACGATTGCCATCATCGATGTCGCGAAACGCACCGTCGCGGGCTATCTCCCGGCCGGCGAAACGCCGGACGGTGTGGCGTACACAACGAACGTTGCTCGTGAACGTCCGTCGGGCAGCGTACGTATTGCCGAGTTGCCGTGGACCGAAGCGGCGCGCGTATTGGACAGCGCGACGGTGGTGGTGATTCCGATTGGCGCAGAAGCGAAGGAGCACGGCCCACACTTGCCGCTGAATAACGACTGGCTGTTAGCGGAGTACTTCGTCACGCGCGTGGCCGCGGCGTCGCGTGTGGTGGTGTATCCGACCGTCAACTATCATTTCTATCCGTCGTTCGCGGAGTATCCTGGCTCCACGTCACTGCAACTCGGGACCGCACGGGATGTGATTGTCGACATCGTGCGCTCCATCGCGCGGCACGGTCCACGCCGCTTCTACATTCTCAATACGGGCGTATCGACCCTGCGCGCCCTGGGTCCTTCGCGCGACAGTCTGACCGCCGGTGGGATCGTCATGCAGTACACGAACATCCTCGAGATTGGCAAGGAAGCTGAGAACCGCGTGCGGCAGCAAGCGGGGGGCACGCATGCCGACGAACTCGAGACCTCGATGATGCTGTACATGCATCCAAACGTCGTGCAGATGTCGAAGGCGGTGAACGACTATCATCCGGGCGTTGGGGGCATGGGGTTAACGCGAGATTCAGCGGCGGCGATGCGCGACGGCAAGGTGTGGTCACGCTCGGGCACGTATGGCAATGCGACGTTGGCGACGCGCGAGAAGGGTCGCGTGGTGGTGGAAGCGCAGGTGAAGGGAATGGTGGAAGAGGTGGAGCGACTGCGGCGCATGCCGATTCCGCGCTGAGTACTGAGTTTGAGCGACGGCTTACGGCATGGCCTCGTCACGTCGGCGACCGCTCGTTAGTTCCAGCGCAGTTCGCGAAGCTGATCAAGATTGAGGTTGCCGCCGGAAATCACGGCGGCCACTCTGGAACCGGCGGGCAACTTCACGAGACCATGCAGCAGTGCGGCGACTGGTGCGGCGGCCGCGCCTTCGACCACCAGCTTGCAGCGTTCCATCACCCACAACATGGCTTCGAAAATCTCCTTGTCGGGCAGTGTGACGATGTCATCGACGTAACGCTGCACCACGGAGAAATTCAACTCGCCCGCGCGTCGCACACGAAGCCCGTCAATCACGGTGCGGCAATCGATGGTTTGCAGGCTTCCGGCATCGAGACTCGCCTTCATGGCGGGGCCGTCGGATGACTCCACGCCGATCACACGAATGTTCGGATTGTGGCTCTTGACCGCCATCGACACGCCGGCGATCAACCCACCACCACCAATTGGCACGATCACCGCATCGACGTCGGGCCAATCCTGAATAATCTCGAGACCGAGCGTGCCCTGACCGGCGATAAGGTCGGCGTCGTCGAACGGGTGCACATACGTAAGACCTTCGTCGCGCACGAGTTCTTTGGCCTTCTCGTTGGCCTCGTCCCAGATGCTGCCATGCAGAATCACCTCGCCGCCGTACGCTTTCGTTGCGGCGATCTTTGCGGGCGTCGCGTTGGTGGCCATACAGATGACCGCCCGAATGCCGTAAATACGCGCCGCTAACGCCACGCCTTGCGCATGATTCCCGGCGGATGAGCACACCACGCCGCGGCGCTTCTGCTCATCGGACATCTGCGCGAACTTATTGAGCGGGCCACGGATCTTGTACGATCCTACGGTCTGGAAGCATTCCGCCTTGAGGCGCGCCTCGTACCCGGTGAGTTCACTGAGCTGACGTGACGGCAGCAGTGGCGTGTGCTTGATGTGCGCATCGATGCGCGCGCGCGCGTCGACAAAGTCGCGAAGAGTGAGCGTCAGCATAGTGATGGGGGAATGAGTTTCAGTCGACAACGCGGGCGAGAATGTCCGCCGCTTCCTCGGTCAGATGCAGCACACACGTTTCCATGTCTGCCATGCGCGTACGGAAGCTTAACACGCACACCCGCGCCAGATACCGGTCGTCGATAGTGCATCCGGTGATCATCACCTTGCCCCGGGCGGTGACGCGCTGGACCAGCTGCTCGGTGGCCCAGTTGCGCATCGCTTGCGACGTGAGTGTCGGGCTTTCGAGGTGAAACGCGAACAGTGACAGCTGTGGCGCAGCGTCCATCACGATGCCAGGGATGCGGGCCACGCGCTCGGCGGCCCAGACCGCGAGCGCGCGCTTTTCGGCGATTGCGGCTCGGTAGCGCGCCGCGCCGTACAGTTTTACGCTCAGCCACACGCGGAGCCCGGGAAATCCGCGCGAGAGCTCCGGTCCGTACTGCGCGGGGTCGTAAAACTCGTCCTGATTCTCTGGCAGGTAGCCGGCGGTGGCTGAGTGCACGGCCCGGAGGGCGTTGCCATCGCGCACGAGTAGCGCCCCGGTGCCATATGGGAGGAACATGCCCTTGTGCGGATCGAGTGTGAGCGAGTCGGCGCGTGACAGTCCGCGCAGCAGTGGTCGCAGTTCGGGACACACGTGAAAAAACGCGCCATAGGCGCCGTCGACATGATGCCACAACTGTTCACGGGCGCACACGTCGGCGATGTCGTCCAGGGCATCGACCGCACCGGTGTTCGTCGTTCCAGCCGACGAGACGACGAGAAAGGGTCGAAGACCCCGCGCCCGGTCGCGCGCGATCTCGGTGTCCAGTGCGGCCACATTCATGCGGAAATTGCGGTCCACCGGAATCATGCGCACGCGATCGGCAGCGATGCCAGCGAGCTTCGCCGCTTTGACAATCGAGTGATGGCCTTGGTCGGATGTGTAGACGGTTCCCGATCGAATGTCGTCGCCAAGGAATTGTTCACGCGCGCAGACAATGGCGTTGAACGTGGCGCCGGAACCGCCGGTGGTGAGCAGCCCCGCCGAGCCAACGGGAAATCCCATCCACTCGCGCAACCACTCCAGTACGTTCGACTCGAGCTGCACCAGTGCTGGAGCCGCGAGCCACACACCGGTGTAGCGATTGGTGGTGTTGGCAATGAAGTCGGCCAAGGCTGCCGGATACACACCGCCGCCCGGGATATAGGCCAGATATCCCGGGCCCGGCGTCGTGAAGGAGCGCGGGATCAGGTCGCGGAACAGCAGGTCGAGCAACGGTTCAAAGTCACTGCCGTGTTCGGGCGCGGGCTCGCGTAGTGCGCGACACAGGTCGGCCGCGTCCACGTCGCCGCACGTCGGTTGCTCGTCGAGCGTCGCGATATGCTGGACCGATCGCGCAACGACGGCGTGCCCCATCGCGAGCATCTGGTCGGGCGAGAACTCCATCGCGGCGGCGTCGGCGGACATTGAGTGGAAGCGCATACGATGAATGTTGCCAAGGCGCGCGGTGGCTCACAAGTTTCACGGGCTGATCTCACGTATCGAGTATCTTGTCCTGATGTCCCCCGGAGGCGCACGGTGACCGTTCGCACGCAACTTGGGTGGCGGCATCGGATAGCCCATCTGCGCGCGGGAACGCGGCTGGCGTCGGCGCTGTTGGTCGGTGGCCTGACGTTTTGGTTGCTTCCCAGTGGCGTCACGCTGGAAATGCGCGCCGTGGCGTCATGGGACGGCTTCGCGCTTGTCGCGCTCGCACTCACCTGGTTGACGATTCTGACGTTGAATCCCAGCCAAATACGGCAGTTGGCGCAGCGCGAGGACCCGAGTCGACTGTTGGCGCTCGTGCTGGTTGTACTGGGTGCCGGCGCGTCGCTGTTGGGCGTGCTGGTTCTGCTACAGGCGAGTGTGAAGATGCAAAGCGGCGACAAGACGCAGGCCATTGTGCTGGCGTTGTCGGCGGTCGCCCAAGCGTGGCTGCTGATTCACACGGTGTTCACGCTGCGCTATGCACATCTCTATCACAGCGCACCAGAGTCGGCGTGTGCGCTGGAGTTCCCGGGAGGCGAGGCCGATCCCGACTACCTCGATTTCGCTTACTTCGCCTTCATTATTGGCATGACGGCGCAGACGGCCGACGTCAATATCCGGGGGCGGGCCATTCGACGCACCGCACTGCTGCACGGCATGGTGGCGTTCGCGTTCAACACGGCCGTGGTCGCCCTCAGCATCGGGGTGTTGACGACGCTGTTGTAACCAGGTGCGTCAGCGCCCCGGCGTACTAGCCACGTTCAGCCCGGACCGGCAGTTTCACCGTATGCGCCAATCGACTGTGCTGCTCGCCGCGACGGTGCTTGCGGTGTTTGCCTGTGGCCGACTGGGCCGACGGGATAACCCAACGGCCCTTGCGTCGCGCGTGGCCCTGCTGCGTGATCCCACCCACGCCGAATGGCGTGCGCCAGCGCCTGCGGTATCACAGCTGCGCTTTGAGA
>JANLVM010000724.1:0-11830 GCA_031364015.1 Gemmatimonadaceae bacterium | reverse complement strand
AACGGCAACTGCGCCATCAGGGCAAAAGGGCAAGAAGCGATCGGCCAAAAGAGATTACTAGTCAAAGACTCGGTCGCCTCGCGCCGTGCTTCGTCGCCTGCTCGAACGCGTGCGCCATCTGCAGCAGCGCCCAGTCGGCGCGCCGCGCGCCGACGATCTGCAATCCGACCGGCAGTCCGTTCGCGGTAAACCCCGCCGGCACCGAAATGCAGGGGCACGCCATGAACGTCACGTACCAGCACGACCGCATCCAGTCGATGTACGTCGGCATCGTCTCGCCGGCCACGGTCATCGGGTACTCCGTCGTTACATCGAAGGGCTCTACCTGCGTCACGGGCAACACGAAATAATCGTATTGCGCGAAGAAGCGCGCGACGTCGAGTGACATCCTGGCTTGTCGTGCCAGCGCGCGCGCGACGTCGGCGCCGGTGTTGCGTTCGGCTTCAGCGATTTCCCATTTGACACTGTCCTTGAACATCGTGGGATTTTCTCGCGCCAACCTGGAATAGCTCGAGTGGTACGACAAGTGGCGCAAAATTGGAAACGCGTCGTCGACGCCGGTGAAGTCGGGCTCGGCCTCTTCGACGATGCATCCCAGGTCGACAAACGCCTGACGATTGGCGTGCACCACCCGCGTAATCTCCGATTCGAACGGAATTCCGCCGAGATTCTTGAACCACGCGACACGCGTGCCCTTGAAGCTGCGCGCGAGTGGTGCGCGAAACTTCGTGCCGTTCTCATCGATGGCGAGTGGATCGGACGGGTGTGCCCCAACCATCGCGCTCAGGAATAACGCCACATCAGCGACGGTACGCGCCATCGGCCCTGCAGTCGACAGTGGCGACCACGAGCCGTCGTCGTCCGGCACGCGGCCCGGCGTTGGACGAAATCCCACGACGTTTGTAAACGCGGCGGGATTGCGCAGCGAGCCACCAGTATCACTGCCATCGGCAATGGGTACCATGCCGCACCGCAGTGCCGCGGCCGCGCCGCCACTGCTGCCACCGACCGTCTTGGCGAGGTTGTACGGGTTAACGGTGGCACCGAACACCGGATTGAACGTGTTGGAGCCGGCGCCCCACTCGGGCGTGTTGGTTTTGCCCAAGGTGATCGCCCCCGCCGAGCGAATACGTTTCACGATCAGCGCGTCGTCCGGTGGAACGAAGTCCTTGTACATCGGCGATCCGAACGTGGTGCGGATGCCGGCGGTGCGCACGAGATCCTTATGCGCGACGGGCAGTCCGTGCAACGGGCCGAGCGAACCGCCGCGGGCTTGCAGCTCATCTGCTTTTTTTGCGTCGGTCATCGCGCGTTCGGCGACCAGCGTGACGATGGCGTTGATTTTCGGGTTGACGCGTTCAATGCGGGCAATATGCGCGGCCATCACGTCGCGCGCCGAGAGCTGTTTGCGTCGAATGCGCGCGGCGAGTTCGACGGCCGTCAGGTCGCAGAGTTCGTCACCGGCCCCGGCGTGCGATGTCATGAGTTCCTCTTGGAGTGGCGGCCGTACGGGTGTTGGCGCCCCGAACGTCAGGTCGGGTAGTGCGCCACTCATTGCGGCCGCGCCAAGTAGCTGTCCAAACGCGCGGCGGCTGACGATATGGTGCGGCGTATCGCTCATGATATGGCTCCATCGGTGTAGGCGGCGACGCACCGGAGATGGGGGTCGAGAAGCGTCGTGCGCGAGAAACTACGACCCCAGTTGCTACCCTGTCTATTCGGTTCGAGAGTTCCAGCCATCGGATGGCCGCAGGATCGGCGAGCTCAACTATATCCCATCGCCGAACAGTCTGGCCCTTCGTGCACGACCGACGAGAGGGGACGAAGTGCGCCAACGCCATCGATCGATGCCGACATCTCCCTTTTGGTGAATAGCCCGTGCCTCGCGAATCACCTATCATCACGGGCGCCATCGCTGGCAACGGCGCAAGTATGTCGGACAGTGAAAACGTTCGGTGCTAGTCATTCCCTTCGCTATTGGCACGCTCCACCTTTTTCCAGGGACATGCGTCATGAGCAAATTATTGCGGGGAGTCGCTGCCGGGTGGGGCGCCAGTAAACTCGGCGGCGGTTGCTTCGGCACGATCATCGTGTTCGTGCTGCTGTGGTGGCTACTCGGCAACTTCGACGTGTTTAAATAGCCGTCGCGAGATACGCGCCAGTGTTCAATTGACCTCTTCGATGAGTGCCATCAGTCGCTCGCTGATGATCTCGCTGCGCGCGTTGCGCTGTGTAGCGCCGCGGTCCGGGATCATCGCGTTCGGCGCTGAAGACGGCGATCGTCTGATTGGCGCGGATACGTGATCGCCGGCTTCTCGATAGTCTGGATTGCCAACGTTTATATGGGTCTCTTCGGACGCTTGCGCCTTACTATTCGGCACGAGCGCGTAGCAATCGCCGTGAAGGAAGCGGAACTTCCCTCGGCGAAAGCCGATCCATAAATACGGGCGCCGTCACGAGTACCGCATGCGCGTCCGCACGCGCTCGAGGCGCCCGAACGCACTGCTACCAGTAGTGCCGCTGACGTTCCTCATCTGCGCGGCCCCACCGTTCCTCAAACGATTCGACCCCAAACATTGTGAAGACTTTCACTGCAATCAATTGCACCAAGCCAAGCTCGCGCAGGTCGGGGATACGGAGACCGTCCCCGACGGACCGCCAGGCACGCGACGCCAGTGCCGCCAATGCCACCGTCGCCGCGTACGGTGCCAGCGAATGGCCGCCGCGCTTCAGATATCCACGGTGCAGTAGACTTTTATGCACGATAGCTCTCCAGCAAAGTGAGGCGAAATGGGTGCAGACTTCCTGCGCTGTCTGCACTCGATTTTTCGATCCACCGCGACAGCTGCCGCTTAGCCATCCATCTCCGCGCCAGCCATCGCGTTGATGCCCGTTTCCGCCAGCGTGGTCAGCGTCGCGTCGGCGGTCTGCTCGTCACGCATAGTCAGTTGGAGCAGCGTGAGCACTTCGTCGTGACCCATACTACCCGCGTACTCGCACACGGTTCCGTACGCGGCAATCTCGTAGTGTTCGATACGTTGAATCTCGCGCACTCGTTGCACGTAGCACATTCCTCGTCCGAGCGATGTTTTTCCCATCACTTTGAATTAGTTCAGCGCGTGTCTTGGGTCTGCGTTACGCCAGAGTCCGTTGACCACACGCTCTGAATGTTGTGGGCGATCTCATCCAGTACGTCCGACCGTGCGGGCAGCCCATGTCGGCTACTTCCACGTCGTCGAGCGAGAGCGCCGTTGTGTGCAGCATCACATATCCGATGCACGCCATGTGTCGTGGATCACACGCAGCTCCTGCACAAACATAGTTTCGTCACCAAGATCGGTGATCTGACCGCCGATCGCTTTCTGCAAATGGTGCTCGAGCGCCACCATGTCGGTGACATTGCTGGTAATTGCTTCTGGGGCAGTAGGAGCCATTGATCGCATCCAATTCTGAGGGTGGGCGGTGCGCTTCGCGGGCTGAGCTCCGCTGCGCACCCTCCCCCGCGAGCGACCGCTACTTGAAGAGGTTGAGCAATGTTCCAACGAAGCCGCTATGCTCGGCCTTCCCAGACGCGAGAATTTCCAGCTCGCCCTTGTCTAACCACATACCCTCACACTGCGGACACTGATCTATCGTCACGTGGTGGGTTTCCTTGGGCACGAGCGTACTCCCGTCGCGCGGACATTTGTTTCGGTCGGCGGCAATCTGCACCGCGCGTTCCGCATCAGCGCGAGCCCGGAGTTCCTTTCTCAGGTCGGCGTCGACACGCGCGAAATACTCGTCTTCGTTCTTACTGGGCTTGGAATCCATGGACGTGGCGCTCGGTGAGGGAAGGTTTGACTCGCGGGACGAACGGACCATTGGCGGGCTGCCCGGAAAGCTTACCGCTTCAGTCGTGCGCGGCGGGCAACTCGCGGAAGCGCGACAAGCAGCTGGGCATTCACGACCACGCCGAGCAATGCAGTGAACGTGATGATCATGGGAAACTGTTGAATGGTGGCGGACGAATAGTGAGGGACTGCTTGATCTTGCAGCGGTTTGCATCCGGGCGCCAGTTAGATTCGGTGGATCCCCGACACGCATCATCGAGTCAATGCGTCGGCCCATCTACCTTCCCATCCGCCGTTCGGAGCATTCGTGAGCCCGTTAGCAAGTCGTTCCACTCGGTGCGCGATGGTACTCGCCATGCGCGGCATGCTCGGTCGCGCTGTCATGGTCATGCTCATGGTCATACCACTGCTGCTCGCTCCGCTCGTCACAGCGGCACAGTCGGCGCAGTCGGCGCCACAGTGGGAGGTGTACGCGATTCGCTACGCGACGTTACCCGCGTTCCGCGTATCGGGACTCATTGCGGGCGCCGACACCACACGACGCATCGATGCCGATTGCATGGTGTGGCTGCTGAAGGGTCCGAACGGTCGCAACGTGCTGGTCGATGCCGGATTCAAGCGCCCCGATCTCATCGCGCGCTGGAAGCCCACAAACTACATGCGCCCCGATTCCGCGGTCGCGCGAGCCGGCGTCACCGCCAGCGCCGTCACTGACGTGATCATTTCCCACATTCACTGGGATCACTTCGACGGCGCCGATCTCTTTCCGAACGCCAAGATCTGGATTCAACGCGACGAAGTGCAGCATCACATCGATTCGGCCGGCATGGTACTCAACCGGGCCATTGACGGTCCCGATGCCGCGATGCTCCACGGGCTGCGCGCGGCAGGCCGTATCGCCTTCGTTGATGGTGATGCGCAAGAGTTGATTCCCGGCGTCACCGTCTACATCGGCGGCAAACACACCTTCCAGTCGCAGTACGTGGGCGTTCGCACCGCTGCGGGCAATGTGGTGATCGCCTCGGACAACATGTACCTGTATGAAAATCTCGATCGGCAACTCCCCATCGCACAGACCGTCGACGCCGCGTCAAATCTCGCCGCGCAGCGGCGGATGGTCACACTGGCGTCATCGCCGCGACTGATTGTACCAGGACACGATCCCGCCGTGTTCACGCGATTTGAAACGGTGTCAGTCGGGGTCGTGCGGATCAGGTAGCGACGAGCAGGTGGCGCGACGCGCCATAGCGCAGATACAGCGCCGGCATGAGGAACAGGTTGAGCAGTGTCGACGAGGCCAGACCTCCCAAAATCACGACCGCCATGGGATTCTCGATTTCGTGGCCAGGACGATCGCCCCACACCACCAACGGCACCAGGGCCAGTGCCGTGACCAACGCCGTCATCACGATGGGCGCCAGTCGTTCCTCAGCGCCTCGCAATACGAGGTCTCGACCAAATGGCACACCCTCCTCACGTTCGAGGTGCCGGTAATGACTCACCATCATGATGGCGTTTCGGGCGGCAATGCCAATGACCGTCACGAAGCCTACCAGCGAACCCAGTGACAGCACGCCACCGGTAAGCCACACAGCCACCACGCCACCAATGAGCGCGAATGGCAGCGACCCGAATACCAGATTGGCCAACCGCGCCGATCCGAAGTCGGCATGCAGAATGAGATAGATGCCGACCATCGCCAGTAGCGACAACCAGAATAGCCGGCGCGACGACGCACGCTTGGCCTCGTACTCCCCTAAGAATTCTGGGTGATAGCCGGCGTCGAACACCAGCCCGCCAACCGCCCGCTCCACCTCCCGCGCGACACTGCCCAGATCTCGGCCCTTCACATTGGCGGTTACGTCCAAACGGCGCGATGCATTCTCGCGTGTGATCTCATTGGGCGTTGGTGTGAGCCGCACATCGGCCACCTCTCCCAGCGGCACGGCCCCGCCGCCCGGGATGTCGATAAGCAATTCGGCCAGCGTCGTGACGTCGGCCCGCACGCTGGGCACGCTCCACACCACCACATCAAACGTGGCACCCGCTTCGTACACTTCACCAACTTTGCGCCCACGCACCAACGTTTCCACGCGATCCCGCACGATGCCAGCGGCCAGCCCGAAGCGGGCGGCGACGTCAGGACGCACCTGTATCGTGATCTGCGGTACCAGTACCTGCTGCTGGACCTTGAGGTCGGCAATGCCTTCAATACCCTTCATGGCGTTCGCCACCTCCTCCCCTTTACTGCGCAACACATCAAGCTGCGGTCCGTACACCCGCACGACGAGCGAGGCACTGGTCCCGGTGAGCACTTCCTTGATTCGCTCCCGCAAATACGTCAGCAGGTCACGCGTGAGACCTGGATATCCATCCACCGCTTCCTGCACGCGCGCGACCGTGGCGTCGTAGTCAGCTTTCGGATCGACCGATATCCAGAGCTCGGTGAAATTCGGACCGACCACTTCGTCGGCCACTTCGGCGCGACCAATATGTGCGCCGAAATTTCGCACTCCGGGAATCGCGCGCAGCTCCTTGCTGGCCCGAATGGTGAGCCGATCCATCGCTTCAATCGACGTCCCCGGCTTCTCCACAAAGTGCATGAGGAAATCATACTCCTTGAAGTTGGGGAGGAACTCCTCGCCCAGGAACGGTACGGACGCCGCAGTCATCGCCAGCGCTGCCGCGATCAGCCGCACCGCCCGCGGTATCCGGGCCCAGAGACCTCGACTCTTTGGCGCCGGCTCATCGACGAAACGCGGGAGCACGCGGCGATAGCGTGCCTTGAGCCACGTGACGAGTGGTGCCTCCCGGTGCTCCGCCACCGCGCGCGGCAACAGCAACAGCGAGAGCGCCGGGGTGACCACAAGCGCTACCAGCAACGACGTGAGAATCGCAATCACGTACGCGGTAGCAAGCGGACGAAAAAACGTCCCGGCCAGGCCACCCAGAAAGAACACCGGCATGAAGACCAGCGACACAATGACACTGGCGTACACAACCGCGCTTCGCACTTCCAGTGAGGCATCGAGCACGACACGAAAGGCCGACTGCGGCTCGCCTGCTTCGCGATTGATGCGCAAGCGTCGGACGATGTTCTCGACATCGATAATGGCATCATCCACAACCTCGCCCAGCGCAATGACGAGTCCTGCCAGCACCATCGTATCAATCATACCGCCGCGGTAACGCATCGCGACGGCTGCGGCCAACAACGAAAGCGGAATCGCGGTGAGGCTAATGACCGCCGTTCGCCAATCGCGCAGAAAGAAGCCAAGCACCAGCACCACCAACACGCAGCCTATCAGCAACGCACGGTTGAGATTGTAGAGCGACATCTCGATGAAGGTGGCTGGACGAAAAATCGTCGGATCGATTTCCACCCCCTTGAGCCCAGGCGCCAGCGCCGCCAGCGCCTGCTCCACGCCGCGGGTCACATCGAGCGTGTTCCCCCACGGCTGCTTCTCCACGATCAGCAGAATGCCGGGCACGTCGTTGACAATCGCATTGCCGATCGGTGGGGGATTCCCTTCGGTCACCTCGACGACGTTCCCCAACAGCAGCGCGGCACCATTGCGAAATGCCACCGGCGTGGACGCGAGATCGGCCGCCGAGCGGATCTCGACGCGCTGCGCGACGCCAAATCGCTGATTCGGTTGATCGATGAACCCCCCAGCACGAATCGCGACCGCATCACCGGCGGCTTTGGTAATTTCATCGAGCGTGACGCGATTGGCGCGCAGCCGTTCGGGGTCGACCAGTACTTGCAACTGCCGATCCCGTTGTCCCCAAATCGCCACATTGGCGACGCCGGGTACACTCATCAGTCGTGGCCGCACACGCCAGCGCACCAGCGTGGTCAGCTCCGTCTGTGACAGCACCGTGGAGGTGATGCCGATCTTCATAACGCGACTCGTCGACGACAGCGGTGACAACAGCACCGGTGGCCGCGCCACGCTGGGCAGGGTCGTTGCTGCCCGCGCGAGCCGCTCACCCACAAATTGTCGGGCGCGCAGCAGATCGGTGCCGCGCTCAAAGATCAGCACGACACTGGACAGGCCGAGCACGGACTTGGAGCGAAGTGTTTTCAGATACGGCGTGCCAGCCAATGCCTGTTCAAGCGGTGTGGAGATCAGCGCTTCGACCTCTTCCGTCGACAGACCTGGCGCTTCCGTTTGCACTTCTACGAGCGGCGGCGCGAACTCGGGGAACACGTCCAGCGGCGCCGTGCGCACGATGCCAACACCAACCACGATCGCCACGATCGTGAGCACCACCACGACCAGCCGTAAGCGTAAAGAAGTTTCGATCAACCAACGCATCGGCGCGTTCTACTTTCCGGTGCCGAACTCGGTGCCGAACAGCTCGGCAACTCCGACCGACACGATGCGCGTGCCAACCCTCGGACCGTGCGCCAACACCGCGCGATCGCCCACCACGCGCGTCACTTCGACCCGACGACGCGCAAACGTCAGGGAGTCCACCTGCTCGTACACCCACGCGCCCCCCTGTATATCGCGCACAATGGCCGACAGCGGTGCGACGAGTGCGCGGCCTTCGTTCGCTACCATCGGCAGGGTCACGCCAACCCGCTCTCCGGGACGGAGCGTGCTGCCGCGAACTTCGTAGTACAAGTCCACCGACGACGCGGTAGCATCGGCAGTTGGCGGTGCCGCGATGGGCACCGCGCGCACCACCGGGCCCTCGTGCGCGCCGCCCAGTCCATGCACCGCCACCGCAGCACTGCGCTGCACCAGACGCGCGTCACCGGCGTATATCGGCACCCGCACCCAGAGTCGATCGAGTTGCACCACCTCAAACAGCGGCGCGCCGGCGGCCACCGCCTGTCCCGGGCCGACACTCACAACACGAACTACGCCGGCATCGGGCGCAGTGATGACCAGCGCACTCAATCCACTCGAATCACGACGGGTCCCACCGCGACCGGCGCGCTGCTGTCCTGCGGCCAGTTCAAAGGCGGCGCGTGCTGATGCGAGATCCGCGATGGCGCGCTCCTGCTCGCGGGTGGACACCAGTCGATCCTTATACAGCAACGCAATGCGGTCGGCCTCTCGTTGCGCCTGCTCCAATCGCGCCTGTGTCATCTCGACATCTTGCTGGGTGCGCGCAGGGTCAGGCGGGAGAGTTACCAGGCGCGCGAGTGGCTGGCCCGCAGTTACGCGTGCGCCACCCACGGGAAGCTCTCCGGCAGAGAGCGCGTAAATCGTGCCCGCCATCGGCGCGGTAACCATCAGTGCACGTCCCGGCGGCACCACGATCTCGCCGCCCACGGTGCGTGTTGGCGCCACGCTGGCAGAGTCGAGCAACACGCTCTGAATACCCAACCGATTCACCGCGTCACGCGTGAGTCTGAGGGACGCCAACTGCGCCTCGGGAACCGCACCGGTGACGACCGCCGCAGGCGTCGGCTTGGCCGACTTCTCTCCACACGCGATGCCGAACAGCGCCACGCAGACAGGTAATTGGCGCCCCACGACGCGTGCAACCATCGAAAACCTGGTAGCGCGAGGCAGGACGCGAGAGAGTGAGCAGCGTTCACCCATGGAACCGTACGGAGACCGACGAAAGAGAAAGAATTGAGGGCCCATCACGGCCAGCGACCCAAAATCGCGTTGAGGTCCGCGCGCGCCTGTTGGAACGCGAGCAGTTCCTGCACGAGTATTTGCGCGACATCGCGTTCGACCCGCATGGCGTCGAGCGCCGGCAACAACCCGGTGCGCCCCGCCTCGTAGAGACGCACGGCACCCGCGCGAAGGCGCGTCGCATCGGGGTAGAGCGTGTCGCGCGCAAACCGCGCCCGTTCGGCCGTCTCACTGGCGCGAATTTGCGCTGCAGAAAGTTGTGCGGCAAAAGTGAGACGTGCTTCCGCCGCGCGCGCGCTGGCTTCCTGTGCCGCCCCGCGCGCTTCGGCCGTTGCCTCACGGCCCTGATTCCAGATCGGCAACGGCATCGACAGTCCGACCAGCGACGTCGCGCGCGCGTCGCGGGTAGTCGTGGTAGACGCGACGCCATTCGCGCCCCATTCGAGGCCGATCACGATCGCCGGGACCGGGATCTGCGCACGACGCGCAGCACGCCATCGAGCCGCTGCGGCCGCCGAGTCGGCGAGCACGGCCTGCAAGCCGGGCAACGCCGTAAGGGTAGTGTCCTTGGCAAAAGCGAACTCCGCTGCGCTGGGGACGACCGTATCAAGTGCGTCCGTCAGCGCGCCCACCGGATGCGGAAGTGGGCCGCCATCCCAGGCCACCGCGCGCGCGAAATCGACCTGGGCAACGCGCGACTGTTCGCGCGACAGCGCTGCGGTCAGTCGCATGCGCGACGCTTCCTGCGCGATCTGATCACGGTCGAACACCGCGATTTCACCAGCCGACACCCGACGGTCGGCAAACAGTACCAGGGAGTCCGCGAGATGCGACTGTTCCTGCGCCAATCGCAGCCGCTCCGCCGCCGCCAGCGCGCCGAAGAACGCGCGCTGGACGTCACGTCCCATGTCAGCGATGATCTGAACGGAATCGGCGGTCGCACGCGACACCGTTGCTCGTCCCGTTCCCACGTCGGCACGACGTCGAACGAGCCAGGCCAATGGTTGGGTCAGCGTCGATTGGTGCGTGGGCGTGCGTTCGTCGACTTGACCGATGGCGAACGGATTGGGAACAAGTGCCGTGAGTTGCGCCGAACCCCGCGCCCGCGACACCACCGCGGCCGCGAGCTGCGCCTGCGGTCGCAGTCGGTGCGCGCGGGCCAAGGCCTGAGAGAGCGTCATGGTGCCGACGGTATCGCGCGCCGACGTGCCGCTGCCAGCGCTCTGGCCAGCGACCTGGTGGCTCGACGCACCGAGCGCGAGTAGCGCGGTCGTGGAGAAACGTGCAAAGGGACGAAGCATTCGGTGCGGACACACGAGTGGTGTAGGGAAGCGACTGCGCCCGGGCAATTACGCTTGCAGACCCGTCCGCGCGCCAGTACCTGAAATCAGTCATGCGTCATGAGTTCTCAGTACTCTAAACTGAGTTCTCAGAACTCCATACGCAGAACTCGTGGAACTGTTGTGGAACTCTTATAGATTTCCGCAGTGACTACTCCCCTCAACCCACTCGAAGGGCGACGCCTGAAAGTCGCATTTGTTGGCACGCATGGTGTCGGCAAGACAACGCTGTGCTTCGACCTGGCCGCGCAGCTCAAGCGACTCGATGTGGGTGTGGACATCGTGAAGGAGGTCGCTCGCCGCTGCCCGTTGCCGATCAACGAAGACACCACCTATGACGCGCAGGCGTGGATCCTGCACACGCAGATCACCGAAGAAATCGAGGCATCGGCGGGCTACGAGGTCGTGATTTGCGACCGCTCCGTACTTGATAACTACGCGTATCTGGTCGCCCGAGTGGGACGCCGCGGCGAAATCGAACCACTCGTCGCCGACTGGCTTCGCGGATATGACGCTCTCTTCAAAGTGCCAATACTCGGCGTACCCGCCTTCGATGGACAACGCGCCGTGAGCCCAGGCTTTCAGAGGGAAATCGATGGCATCATCGATCACCTGATTGCGAGGTTTGGCGTACCGGTGCACCATCTTGATCCACATGACCGCGATGGGTGGACCGCACAGGTACTCGCGGTGCTCGAGCTCCCGCTGCATCCACCGCAGATTGAGCTGTTTACCCGGCCCTCGTAACCTCAGTACGCGCTACTGGAGTACGCGCTACTGGGGCAAGCTGAAGGCCACCAGCGTGGCCTGCGCGCCAGCGCCCGTTGCGATCACGACATACTGTCGCCCATTGCGACTGCGATACGTCATGGGGTTCGCGTAGGCCACCTGTCCGAGGTCGTGCTCCCAGACGGTCGCGCCGGTCTTCGAATCAATCGCGTACAGCACACGACCGCCGCCAGTGATGAACAGCAGTCCGCCTTTTGTAACCAGCGCCCCCGGTGAGCCCGCAACACCCAGTTTGTCGGGAAGTGTCACCCCAGCGAGCGCGGCCAGA
>JANLVM010000676.1:0-1913 GCA_031364015.1 Gemmatimonadaceae bacterium | reverse complement strand
GCGCATGACCTTCAGCATCGGGCTTGAGCCCATCTACGGCGACGACCATCTTGAGGTCCACAACCCCATCTTGGCCCCCGAGAATGGGGATGAACCCGTCGAACACGACCTGCACGTCGTAATCGAGGTGCGTAGCAGCGTTGAACTGATACTGGAGCGTGGTGGCGAGAACGTAAAGAACCGGCAACATGTTGTCCTTATGACGCATGAGGCAGGGGGTTTATCACCGCGAACAGGCCCCAAGGGGTAACTTCGATCCACCGTGCGCGACCCCGATGGAGCACCACCCCAAGATGCAGGCCATCCAGCCGGGACGGTGCTGGGTGAGCGTTTCGTGGTGCGGGGCACGCTCGGGCGGGGCGGTTTCGCATTCGCGTACGAGGCGCGAGACCTCGAGCGGGGCGACCTCTGCGTGGTCAAGGAGTTGGCGCCTTCCGGTGTGTTGCGCGACCCGGACGGCACGCTTCGCCTCGACGCGGTGGGTGCAGATCGCGCCGAGCGACTGCGCCAGCGTTTTCTCGAGGAGGCTGCGACCACTGGCCGGCTGCAGGCGCCCGGAGTGCTCGGCGTGCGCGCATCGTTTCGCGGGTACGGAACCGCCTACTTCGTCACCGATACCGTCATCGGCGCGGAGACCCTTGAGGAGATGCTCGACCGCGAAGGCCGGTTGCCTCCCGACTCGGCGATGGACATCGTGTACCAGTTGATGGAGACGCTCGACGCGGTGCACGTGCAGGGCTACCTCCACCGGGACGTCAAGCCCTCGAACGTGCTGGTGGACGCTCGGGGCCGATGCACGCTCATCGACTTCGGGGCCGCTCGCGAGTGGGTCGCGGACCAGGCTCGCCAACATACAGTGCTGTACACCCCGGGTTACGCACCTTTGGAGCAGTTGTCCGAGCGAGGCAGGCGCGGCCCAGCCACCGACATCTATGCACTTTGCGCCACCGCATACCGGATGATCACCGGGCGCATTCCTACGAGCGCGGCTGATCGCGTGGGAGGGGAGCGGCTCGATTCGCTTGAGGCCCTTCGCCCCGGGATCGACCCTTCGATCGCCCACGCCATCGAGGCCGGCTTGCGCCTGCAGTACGACGAGCGGCCCCCCGACGTCGCGGCGCTGGCCCAACTGCTGGCGTCCGCTCCCCGGAGGAGTGGACCTCGCGCGTTGGAGACGTGTGACGCCCTCAAGATGCGGCTCAACGCGTTTCAATGGGATCGCAACGCGTGCCCGGGCTGCGAGGGGCCGCTCGACCATCCCCGCCCAGCGCGAGCGGGCACGTGCCCCGTGTGTCGAGCGGGGCGGATCCGGGCGAGGGATCTGGCCCTGAACCGGTGCCCTGTATGCACCCACGGCGTGTTGAAGCCCGTGGACAACCGCGGACCACTCTCGGTGTGTCCCGCGTGCGGGAGCGGCCGCTTGTCTCGGCCCAAGCGCGGCAACCCGACGTGCCCGGAGTGCTCATCGGAATTCGACGCGGCGTTTGGAGGGGCCACTCTGGTGTCGGGTGGAACTTCGGTGAGGCGCACGTTCGCGGAGTGGCGCGCCCTGTGCGATCGTAGCGAGGAGGTCGCGTGGTGCGACGCCTGCCCAGCGCAGTTCGACCTGCAACTCGACGGCCGTTGGCTCCAGATCGTGCCCGCCAGTACGCGGCGCGGCGCCTTGTTCGCCGAGGAGTGGGCGCGGATCGCAGCAGGTTTCGAACCCGATGCGGGCAACGCGGAGTGCGATCGCTGCGGCGCAGAGTACTTCCAAGAAGAGCGCTCGACGACCCTGCTGGGCGCCCCCGTAGACCCCCATGGCTTCGCCGAACGGCACACCGGCCGCCGACTTCCCGACGAGAGCCTCCCATGGATGGCGGCCGGCAAGGAGAGCGCCTACCCCGGTCCAACGTGCTCTGGTTGCGGCACGG
>JANLVM010000651.1:0-6117 GCA_031364015.1 Gemmatimonadaceae bacterium | reverse complement strand
CCCCTACAAACGCGCCCCCGGAAAAGAAACGCAATCCCGCAGTCACCGACGCCCGGATTCCGTCGCTCGGACTCGATACAGGAGCCCAAAGCGCGACTGACCGAGAATCAAGAACCGCCAATCGATCGATCGCCGCGCGTGCCGCAGCGGTAGGCGCCGCAGTCCATCCGCTTTGCACCCCGACACTCAGCCCCGGCGCAACCGCCGGAAGAAAGAACCGCCGCACGCGAATAGGCTGTCGCAGAAACGGACTCGTGTACTGCAGCGACCCACGCAGCACCGCCGCTCGCGTACCGGCGAACTCCTTATCCAAATATCCGGGGAGATTCTGCTGTTCCCCCAGTTCGAACAGCTGCTGCGCCGGCGGACGCGCACCCAACACCGCACCGACATCGCCTCGACTAATGGCCACAAACGGACCGAACGGCAAACGTCCTACCACGCGCGCTTCAAGACGTTGAAACGCCAGCGTGCCATCACCGCGCTCATACGACAGACGCGCGCTTACGCCCGGCTTGACGAACTCCGCGCTCACATCGGGATGCCATTCGACCAGCGCCGCTGAACGCAGATAGCTCCCCTCATCCACACCGCGATTCGGACGATACGCTTTGCCACCGAACGGGCTGCGCACGTACGTCGCTGGCCGATATCGATCGTCGGCTACGCCCAACTCCACGCGCATCAACATCCCTCTCCGGGAAGTCGCTCTCAGTACGCCCAACGTCGCACTGCGCCGATCCACGTAGTCGTAGGGGTCCTGCGACGCAAACAGCGCTCCCATCGAATTCCCCGAGTCGAACGGGACACGAAAATCATTCGTGTTGTCCAACGAACGACCGCCGCGCGCCTCAAAGACCGTCGCACCACGCTTCTTCTCGACTGACAACCGACCGCGGGCGGTCTGTTCGTTCCACGCCCAGCCCGCGTTCGCGCGTACCACGACTCCCGGCGCCAGATCTCGGAGCGACCACTTCGCGCCGAACCCCGTGTACGCTCCCTCCACGCGATTGAAATGAAAAATGTCGGCCGCGCGGGGCGCGACCCAGTCGAATCGCGGGACACCATATGGACGCCACCGATCGGGAGCGATATCCAGGAAATCATCGGAGTGCATACCGTCCGATAAGGCGCCTACGGAAGCATCCCACAAACGATATCGATTCACAGAATCAGGTGTCGCGAACGTCAGCTTGCGAAGGCTGGGCACGCGAAGGCTGAGCACGCGCAGTGAATCGGCGGCAGCCAGCGTCTCCGCGCTCAACACTGTGTCGTTGACCATCATGTCACTGAATCGCGACACGATGCGAATGACCGCACGTCCGTCGCCAATGACCGGGAGCGTCGCCTGCAGTTCGATGCGCTGCTTTGCCGGAAGCCAGTACGTTCCCATCCGTTCGCCCTGCTCGTACTCGATGAACGCCACCGCCTCGCCCAGTGCACCCCCAAACCGCCGCGGTTTGCCACCAGCGCGCAGGAACGTACCGCGCATGCGCACGAGCGTGCCGCGCGAGGCATCAAGATCAAGTTCACCATCGAACAACACCACCGGCGACGTGATGCCAGGGCGCGGTGTTACCCGCACGTGCGCAATAGGAATCGACCGATCATTAAGTCGTATGGTGACAATCGTGTCGCCGCCAGAGTAGGTGTAGTAGCGCTCCCGGTCGACGGCTAACGGATGCACCGCCGGAAGCGTATCCGCGCCATCGCCCCGCACGCTGGATCTGGCCGACGAGCGCGAGTTGCGCGTGCGAATGCGAAGGCGATTGCCGTACAACGTTGGGTTGAGCCAGCCGGTCTGAAACACGGAGAGCATGGACACGTTTGGACCCGACTGCTGCGCACGGTACCCAATGACGTGCTGGTCATACACGCCACTCCGCGTCCAACGCATGGTGCTGGCCACCTGCTCGACCGCTGCCACCGCTTCGGTGCCCTCTTCTCGACGCAAGAGCATCGAGATCTCCGTCTCAACGCGAGACTTGTAGGCGATGAGATCCGCCGGCAACATGTTGCGCCTGCTCGCATCGGCGAGAAGGGCGGCCAGCGCTGGGCGGGGCGACGGCGCCGTGCTGTCCATGACGGTTTGCGCGCGGAGCGAGCCCGCTGCAACCACATACACGAGACAACAGACTGCAGACGTCCGACGGAAACTCTTCACTACCCCCCCCCAATTGCCTGTTTCCTCTCTGCAGCTACCCCCCACTCGTGCATCGCTTCGTCGAGTCGATCGCGCGCCTCATCCAACTGTTTCCCCATCTGCTGTGCGCGTTGCACACCCTCGGGCGAGTCGTACAGCGTTGCGTCTTCAAGAATCCCACTCAACTCGGCGATCCTGGCTTCCAGCGTATTCACCCGCAGCTCGGCATCAGCCAGCAACTGCGCAGCCAAACGCGCCGCCTTCCGTACGTCGGGGTCGGAAGACGGTTTCTTCGAGTGTGACTTTACATCCGACGTAGCCTGACCTTTCCCAGTGCGCCCCGCGTGACCTCCTCCCTTCGCGTCGCTAGCCTTTTGCGCTTTCTGTGTCGCCGCGCGAGTCGCAGCCGCTTTCTCCGACGCCGCCACCGACAGCGCGCGCGCATCCCGTTCGGCTTTGGCCTTGGTGTCGGCGCGAACCGCCTCCCATTCCACGAACGTACCGGCAAATGGCAAGAGCTTCTGGTCACGCAGCTCCCATACCAGCGTGGCCAGTCCGCGCAGTACCGCGCGATCATGGCTTACAATCAGCACGCTTCCCTCGAATTCTTCGATGGCGTCTTCGATCGCTTCAATCGATTCGACGTCGAGGTGATTGGTCGGCTCGTCAAGAATGAGCAGGTTGGCGGTGGACAGCGTGAGCAGGGCCAGCGCCACACGCGCGCGCTCACCGCCCGACAAAGTCCCTACCGTACGCTGCACTTCGTCGCCGGAGAAACCGAAGCGACCAAGATGCCCCTGCACCATGCGCCGTTCCCACAACGGTCGCTGCGTTGCTATGGCCTCGTAGATCGACATCTCCAGCGGCAAATGCGCGACATCCTGTCGATAGTACGCTACCGTCGTTGATGGTCCTACCTTTACCTGCCCACGAGCGGGTGGATGCTCACCCAGCAGCGTCTTGATCAGCGTGCTCTTGCCCGACCCGTTGGGACCCAACAGCGCCACCACTTCGCCACGCTCCAGCACTACCGTCAGATCGCGCACTAACTCCCGCATTGACGCGTGGCCATGATCGTGGGACGGCACCGCGACCGTCACGTGTTCGGCTTCAATCACGCGGTCGCCGCTTCGGTTGCCCGCGCTCAGGCGAATAGCCATCACCCCGTCGGCACCAATTGGCGCCGATAGTCGTGGCATACGCGCCAGCAGTTTGCGCCGTCCTTTGGCCTGACGCGTATTCTGACCCGCGAGATTCCGCGCGATGTAGTCGCTTTCCGATGCGATCTTACGCTGTTGCTGCTCGAACTGACGTTGCAGTGTTAGTCGACGCTCTTCGCGCTGCGTAATGAACGATTGATAACCGCCGGTATACGTGAACGCCGAGCCACCCTCGAAATGCATGACGTGATCAGCAAACGCGTCCAGGAACGCACGATCGTGACTGATGCACAAAACGGCACGATCGATGACCTTGAGGTGCTGCTCCAACCAGGCCGTCGTATCTAAATCGAGATGGTTCGTCGGCTCGTCGAGAATCATCAGGTCGGCCGGCGTCGCCAACTGACGGGCTAACGCGACACGACCGCGCTCGCCGCCACTCAGCGTCCCGATGCGTGTAACTCGCGCAGCGTCGGGTTCGAACCCCACGCCCATCAGTACGCTGTCCACCTGCGCCGCCATCTGATAACCGCCGTCGCGTTCAAACTGCTCGAGGTCGCGACCGTACTTCTCCATGGCGGTTTCGCCGTGATCATGCTCCAGATTCGCCGCCTGTTCAGCCAACGAACGCTCCAGCACGCGCAGCGGTCCGAATGCGTCGGCAACAATGTCCCACAGCATCTGCTCTTCGGGAAAGCGCCGATGTTGATCCATCAGCGCGACGCGTAATCCCGGCGTCCGCGCGACAGATCCTCGGGTGGGCATGAGATCGCCGGTCAACAGACGCACCAAGGTGGTCTTGCCCGTTCCGTTGCGTCCCACGACCGCCCACCGGTCGTTTTCGGCAATCGTCAGTGACACGTCACGAAAAATTTCGGTCGCACCAAATTCGACGACGGCGTTGCCGATTGAAATCAGTGTCATGCGAACTTCAGGACAATGCGCGAAGCGATAGACATAGCGAAACGATCACGACTGCGAAGAAGGAAGAGAGGAGAGGGTCATCCACGCCGATCGTACTCGATCGGCGGCGGCGTGGATCGCGGTGCGATCGGCAACTGACAACCGTCGAACACGCGAACGAAGCCGCAGCACACAAACGGCGTCGCGCCAAGCGAGACCCAGGTCACCAAGCCGGGGAAGGAGCATGACGACGGGCAAGGCCCACCACGACGAGACGGAAGCCGCGCGCAAGCCCAGCGCGATCAGACCGCCCTGGATGACGTACCCCAAGAAGATAAGGTGCAGGCCGGGCACTATCGCTCGCGAAACCATTTCGGTGCGCATCGTGGCCGTGTGCCGTGCGTACCTCCAGACACCCCACTGAAGGGGTCCGTTCAGCGCCAGTCCAAGCGCGGCTGGGATTGCCACGGCGAGCACCCATACGATAGACGGCCAATTTGCCTGAGGATTCAGCACGCCGGCCGCGTCGAGCACTCGGGCCGTGTCGCGCGCCGAGGTGGGAATTCCACCAACGACCTCTACATGATTACACAGGTCGTCGGCGATAGTTCGCCAGTGAACCGTAGAATCTGTTGACAAGGAATGCCCCGTGTCGCGCGCTTCAACCAGCAAGCCGCACTGACCCTGAAGTCGCGACGCTGTCGCCAACAGCGGTTCATTCGCTGCCGCAGCTACAGCCGTCGACGCAGCAACCAGGCGATCCCGGACGCCGGCATTCTCCCAACTTGAGCTCGATCGCGACACCGCCACCAGCTCGGCGCGCAGCCGATCTGTAAGCCGCGAAGCCGACGGATCACTCTGCTGGCTTACCCAGTCGCGCAGCACAAACGGCGTGCCGATCACGACAATCACATCGCTTCGAAGCGTCTGGGGAGCTTCGTACTGAATACCGAACGCCACCAGGGATAGCGCGGATTCAGCGGCACTATTGAGACTTTCCAGCGCCATTTTCGCGACACCCGGGCGCGGTTTGCCGACATGAAAGGAATCGTTTACTCCTCCTTCCGGAAACACACCGACGATATGGCCTGCGTGGAAGGCCTCTTGAACCGCCACGAACGCCGATTCGTTCACCGTTCCCATTTCGATGCCGCGGAGTCGCATTTTCCGTGCATCGCGGACGCGGGCGACCGGGATGACGCTGAGTCCTCGATAGACAACTTCGGCGAAGGGAAGAGTTACCGATGAAATGGTCGCGATGTAGCGAAGCGAGCGGTCGGTGGTGAAATAGCCGACCAGCGCATCCGGCAGGTCATTGGGGTGGTTCCCGAATAGCAGAGTCGCCCCGCTAGCTGGAACTCGCTCGCGACCGACGTATCGGACCTCTCGATAGCACCATCGGAGTGCGCGTCGGCTGATCCACCTGACGATTATCGGGATGGGTGAGAATGTCATATCTGGCGAAAGAAAGCCTGCCGACCGCACCAAAGCGATCCGTTATGAGACGTGCGCTATCACCTGGGTACGTCATCGGATTTGCTGTTCTACGTCATACGACGTATGTCTAGCGTACATCACGATAGCGATGGTGCTGGGGTCGACCGTCAGGCCCCTAACCAGAGGTGTCGCCCGTGTCTCGCTTCGCTCTCCTCGGCTCCCGCGCCATTATGATTGCCGCCGGATTCACTCTCGGTGCCGGGCTGCGCTTCCAGATTGATCAGCGCCAGCGTACCGGTGTGCGGGCCGACTATGGCAGAGGACGCGATGGCGCATCGGGATTGTACATCGGATTCAACCAGGCGTTTTGAATGTCACGCATCGTCGGTCGCGATCGCGAACTCGCACTGCTTGAACAACTGCGAGGGCAGGTCACCCGCGGTGAGGGAGCGGTTCTGCTCACGAGCGGTGACG
>JANLVM010000641.1:0-3531 GCA_031364015.1 Gemmatimonadaceae bacterium | reverse complement strand
CATCGAGGCGGTGAAGCTGGAGGTGACCCGCACTCTGGTCGCCGTGCAGATCAAGTCCGATTCCGCATTGGAAGTCCCGGACGCGCCGGCGGCGCTGGAGAACATCACCTACCAGCATGCGGAAGCAGGAACGCCGGTTGTCGCAGCGGAGTACGCGGTCGCCGAGGCCTACGCGCGTCCTGCGGTGCGCCAGTATCTCGGTGGACTGGGACAACGCATGCAGGAGAGCGGATACCCCGAGCCGCGCGTGATGACGTCGGCCGGGGGAACGCTATCGGCGGGGGATGCCGCGCAGCACGCCGCCGCACTGGCGCTTTCGGGTCCGGCGGGAGGTGTCACCGGTGCGGCCGCCGTTGCGCGCGCGTTGGGCATCACGCGCGCACTGACGATAGACATTGGCGGCACGAGTGCCGACGTGGGACTGATCGACGATGGCGAGCCGTTGGTGGAACGCGGTGGTGAGGTGGCCGGTGTGCCGATTGCGTTGCCGCGCGTACTCGTGGAAGCGGTCGCGGCGGGCGGCGGCAGCATTGCCTGGATTGACGCGGGTGGCGCATTGCGCGCGGGGCCTGAAAGCGCTGGTGCCGTGCCGGGACCGGCGGCCTACGGTCGCGGTGGGTTGCGTCCCACGGTCACCGATGCGCACGTGGTGCTGGAGCACATTCCTGAAGGTACATGGAGTGGGGGCGTGACCATCAGTGCGGCGCGCGCGCGCGAGGCGATCGCGCAACTGGCCACGCCGCTGGGCGTGACCGTCGAGCGCGCGGCCGAAGCGGTCCTCGCGACGACCGATGCCACGATGGCGCGTGCGCTGCGTCGCGTGTCGGTCGAACGCGGGATCGATCCGCGCGAGGCGACACTGATTGCATTCGGAGGCGGTGGGCCGCTACACGCCTGTGGACTCGCCGAGCGACTTGGTATGCAGCGCATTGTGATCCCGCCCCACGCCGGCGTGCTCAGTGCCATTGGACTCGCGCTGGCCCCGGTGCGGCGCGAAGGGGTGGCCAGTCTGGTGATGCGCACCGACGAGATCGACGCGGAAATATTGTCGATGCGACTGCGGTCCGAAGCGGCGCGACTTGGCGCCGCCGAATCAACCGCACACTCGGCACGGTGGTGGATTCGCACGCGATTCGTGGGGCAGGGGTACGAACTCGATGTCGAGGTGAACCCCGGTGACCGTGGCGCGCATATTGCTGAACGATTTATAGAACGCCACGTGGCGCGCACGGGGTTCGCACTCGATCGTCCGGTGGAATGCATTAGTCTGCGTACGGCGGTTGGTGGCGTGCCGTGGCCTGTGCAGTTTGCGCGACCTGTGCGCACCGGTGTACTCCCTGATACGCGCGACGACGGACGCGCCATGATTCGCACCCTTCGCGGCCCTTGCGTGGTGCGACTGGCTGACGCCACGATGCACGTGGCGAAAGGATGGAGCGCGCACGCGCTCCCCATTGGTGGCTGGATGATGGAGGTGGTATGACGGTGCCGACGCGTCGCCTGTCTGGGGTGCGCATTGTTGGCGATGCGGTTCCGCCGCTCGTGCCCCACGCCGGCGCGGTGTACGTGTTGCTCATCGGTGAAGCACCCGGCCCGCGTGGCGCAGACAAGAGTGGCGTCCCATTCTTTGGTGATGCTGCCGGTCGACACCTGTATCAGGTGCTCGCGCGCCTGGGGGCGGTGAGACTTCCCGAAGGGATGGACGCGCTCCCATGGGATGGCGCCCGATTTCGGGAGGCCGCGTTGCGTCCGACGGCACACGGCGTGGCGTTGGGGAATGCGTACGACCGTTGTCCCACCGATGACGGCGTGACATTTCGCGCGCCGTCGCGCAACGAACTGGAAGGACCCGCAAACGTGGAGCGACTCACGCGTGATCTCAACGCGTTCGGCGCGCGCGGACTGCGTGGTGTCGTCACGCTGGGTCGAGTGGCGACCAGGACGGTAGATGTCGTGCTCACTCGTACCCCCATGCCGACGATTGTCGCGCGGGCGCTGCCGCATCCCTCCGCACAGGGCTTGCTCTCGATGGCACCAGATCGTGGCAAGGGTGCCCGCATGTCCGATTTGCAGGAGGCGTGGATGGTGCGCTGTCGCGACGTCATCATCGAGGCGGGCTATCCGTCGACTGCCGCAGGAGGTCCATCGTGACCGGGCACTTTCGCCGCGAAGTGGTCGGTCGCTTCGACGCACTGGAACTGACGGTGTTCGCGCAAAGCGTGGCGATGCTGGCCGAAGAGATGGGTACGCTGCTCGAGCGCAGCGCGATCTCGCCCAACATTCGCGAGCGTCGCGACGCATCGTGTGCGCTGTTCGATGCCGACGGTCGTATGGTGGCACAGGCCGCGCACATCCCGGTCCATCTGGGTGCGATGCCAGAGTCCGTCGCCGCAGTTCGTGCGACGGGTGCGATGCCAGGCGATTGTTTTCTCCTCAACGATCCGTCGCATGGCGGCTCACATTTGCCCGACCTGACCATGGTGGAGGTGATCGCCGACGCCAGTGATGCGACTCGTATCATCGGCTACGCGGCGGTGCGGGCGCATCATGCTGACGTCGGAGGCATGAGCCCCGGAAGCATGCCCTTTGGAGCTACTGAGCTATTCCAGGAAGGAATCATTGTGCCGCCGGTGCGCATCGAACGAAACGGCGAGCGCCAAGACGACGTGATGCGTCTGGTGCTCGCCAACGTCCGAACGCCAGCCGAACGTGAGGGAGACCTGCGCGCGCAACGCGCCGCATGCCGAGCCGGTCGCGAGGGATGGCAGATGCTGTACGCGCGGCTTGGCGCTCAGCGACTGGGCGAGGCGATCGACGGGTTGCTGGACTACACTGAGCGTCGCGTGCGCGCGCGGCTGGCGACGTTAAACGGTGCTCGAGGACATGCGGCCGACGCGCTGGAAGGCGATGGCGTGAGCGACAACCCGATTCCGGTGGTGATTATCGCGCGCATTGACGACGCCACGCTGCATCTCGATCTCACCGGCACATCGCCGGCCGTGCGCGGCAATGTGAATGCGCCACCCGCCGTGGCACGCGCCGCTGCGGTATTCGTACTGCGGGTCTTGTGCGATGATGACGTGCCGGTGAACGACGGCGTTGCCCGCGCGCTGCGGCTCACGATACCCGACGACTGCGTGGCGAACGCCAGGCGACCAAGTGCCGTGGCGGCGGGCAATGTGGAACTATCGCAACGTATCACCGATGTGTGCTTTGCGGCGCTCGCCAATGCGGCGGCATCGGTTGGTATGCACGATGTGCCCATCCCCGCCTGCGGACAGGGTACGATGAACAACGTGACGATGGGCGCGCCGGGGTGGAGTTTTTACGAAACGCTCGGCGGCGGACAAGGTGCCAGTGTTCGTGGCAACGGACCAGATGCGGTGCATGTGGGCATGAGCAACACGCGCAACACGCCGGTCGAATCGCTGGAACGGGCCTATCCGCTGCGAGTGGTGGAGTACGCCGTACGCCGCGGCAGTGGCGGCGCTGGTCTGTATTGCGGTGGTGACGGTGTAGTGCGGCGCTATC
>JANLVM010000640.1:0-7210 GCA_031364015.1 Gemmatimonadaceae bacterium | reverse complement strand
AGCGAGTCTGCAGACAAGGCAGGCCATCGCTCGGAGGACTGGTCGCCGCGCGGCGTGTTAGAGCCGGCCCCGGCACCGCGACAACTGCCGGCTCCGGCCTCGTTGCCGCCCATGCCGCATTTCCCGCCGCTCTCACCGATGGCAGACAAAGACGAGCAGCGCGAGTGGAAGTCCGCGCGACGCGACGCGCTGCGCGATTGGCGTCACGCCGTGAAAGACCAACGCCGGGCAACGCGCGAGCATTGGCGCGATGGGCTCGAATCCGTCGCTGAATCGTATCGGGACGGTTCCGGTCGTTCCGATGAGCAACTCATTGGCCGATTCAAGGGACAGCTCGCATGGACTGGCGGCATGATTGTATTCCTCGCGGTCGTCAACGTGACGACGAGTCCGCAATTTCCATGGGCGATCTTCCCGTCGATGGGTATGACGATGGGCGTGATCGGTCGCTACAGCAAGATGCGAGCGCGCGGTATCACGTGGTCACGCATCTGGGACGACGATCCCGACGCGCAGCGCGAGCCAAGCGATGCGGCCGGTCTGTTGCCCAAGCCTCAGCGCATCGCGCGGTTGGCCCGCGCGTTCAAACGGCATTTCAGATGGCTGGGGGCGAGTGCAGCCACGGCCGCCGTCAGCTTCGCGATTGGAAGCAGTTTCAGTCTCGACCCGATGGTCGTGCCGTTTGTGGGTGGACTGATTGCCAGCGCGATCAGCGCGCAGTTGCTGATCGTCGACTACGTTCGACTCCGTCGATTTGGCGTGAGCGCGCGCCAGGCGCTTGGCGACGGTTGGAAGGAGGTCGCGGCAGTTGCCGACGACCGACCGCGATACGTGCAGCTGAACGAGGCGCTGGAACGCATTGCCGGACCGGCCGTACTGATGTCGTCGCACGGGGAAACTGTTCGGAGTGCCGTCGACGATCGCATCACCATCAAAGACACGGCGTCACGTCTGTCCGACGCGGATAAAGCCATGGTCCCCGATGTGGAGCCCACGGCCGACGCGCTCCTCGAACGCATTGGCGCGCTGGCGAGCGGCCTCGAACGACTCGAGCGGGATGTCCCCGCCGATGCGATGGCGCAAATTGACGCGCGCATTGTCACCGCGCAGTCCGAGCCAGCCAGCGCCCCCGATCATGAACGCCGCCTCACGTTGCTCCTCAGGCAGCGCGCCTCGCTGCAGGAGTTGGTCGATCGTCGTGTGACGATGCAGCGACAGTTGGAAAGCGCATCAATGGCGCTCCGCTCGCTGCGCTTTGACATGGTGAAATTGCGCACGCTTGGTGTCGGCGCCGCCATGAATGATGTGACGAATGCGACGCAGGAAGCGCGCGCCCTGTCGTTGGATATTGGCCGGGCGCTGTACGCGGCGGAAGAAGTTCGGAAGCTGTAATCCGCGCTTATCGCGCCAGGAGTTCGGCGACCAGCGTGCCGAGTCGATCGGGGGCCTCTTCCGGGGCGACATGCGCCACACCGGGAATGCGTTCTACCACCAGAGCACCGCTGGTCGCGATGGCGAGTGCGTTCACCAATCGCTGCGTCCGCGTGCTGGACAGCCACGGGTCGAGCGTGCCAACGGCGAGCATGACCGGGCATTTGATCGCTCCCGGCAAGAGTGCCGGAACGCTGTCGCTCCGCGAGTCCTTCAACGCGCGCAATTGTGCGCAGGCCGCGTCGCGACCTTCGCGCGTGCGGAAGCTCTGGAGGTACAGATCCAGTGACCGCGCGCCAATATCACGATGCGCATACGCGGGAAGCAGCGTTGAGTGGATGGCCGACGCGAGCCAACCGGGAGAGAGTCGTCGCCACACAGGAACGAGGGCGGCCAGTCGCGAGACACGAGCACTCACCATTGCATCGTTCGGCTGGGCCGCGAGCAATGTGGGATTCACCAGGGCCAGTCGCGCCACCCGCTGTGGCAATTGCTGTGCGACGAGTGCCGCCACTGCGGCCCCCATGCCGTGCCCAACCAGCGAGGCGACGGGTACGCCCATCACATCGAGCAACTGTGCGACCCGCGCCGCATGCCCGGCGACCGTCATCGATGCGCGACCAGGGGGGTCGCTTCGTCCGTGTCCTAACAAATCGAGTACCAACACCCGATGTCCCTTGGGCAATCGCGGCAGGAAATCCTGCCACAAATGCGACGAGAGGAAACATCCGTGGAGCAGCACGATCGGTTCGCCGGCGCCGCGCGATCCGAACGCGTAACAGTACACACGGACACCAGCGAGGTCGACGAATTCACCGCGCACTAGCGGGCGACCGGCGATCGTGACGCGGTATGGCGAGCAAGGACGGACATAGGATGACGCAATCTCGGAGTCCTGCGATGCTCCGCTGCCAGCGGACCCACTCTACTGCTAGAAACCGCCGCGACCGCGTCCGGCCGGTCCGAGACACGATGGGAATATTACAGAAGAATTCGCTAGAAAGTCGAGAAAATGCGCCCTCAGACTCTAGCGAAACGTGGTATCGCTTGTAAAATAGCCCGCTGTGACGGCCCCCTCATCGCCTTCGGCTCCAGACCATCCACCGCAACCGCCCGCGCCGACGGCGTCGGTCGGCGGCGCGCTTGCCCCGGCTGCGGGACTCTCGGCTGGCGAGTCCCTGCTCGGATCGATTCCGGCGCCGCCGCCGCCACCGCCGCCACCAGCTCCTCCACCGGCGACCTTCCCAGTCGGCTGGCTGCTCGGCAAGGCGTCCCCGGCAATTCAGTACCGCGCGATTGTAGATGTCGCGCAACCGGCAACACTCCCTTCGCTGGCGCGCGTGCCGTACGGGTCAAAGCAGGGTTGGCAGCTGCTGATGATGCAGGATTCCGACGGGACATGGCCGGGTGGAATGCTCTCGGTACCCCGAGGATCGGCGTTGGTCGGCGTGGGAACCATACTGGCGTACCGCCGACTCCTTGAGCTGGGGTGGGATCCCGAAAGCCCCGGCCTCGCGACCACCAAACGACTGCTGTTCCGTTTGCTCGCGGAAGATGAAGATCCGTCGCTCTTGGCGGAGCTCATGCCCGCCGAGATGGACGACGACCTTATACGTCGTGGTCGACTGCTGCTTCGGGAGGCCGCCGCTGCGGCGCTGGCTCAGGCGGGATACGAAAATGATCCCCGCCTTCGCGGCGCGGCGCGTCGGGTGACCGATCGCATTGGGAGCTATCTCAAGTCACCGCTATCGCAGAAGCCGTGGACGCGCCTGGGAAACCAGCACGTCCTCCCGGCGGAAGTGACCGCGCCGTCATTCCACGCGCTGCTGATGCTGGCGCACATGCCACTGTTCCGCGGTGAGAACCACGAAGTAATGGATCGGCTCTTCGGATACTTGCTACAGCCGTGGCCTCGGCAGCTGGTGGTGCAGCAGGTCGGCCCGCACCTGCTTGAACAGCCGCATTTGGTGATGGGCGACTTCCTTGCCACGCGCCATACGATGGATGCGGACATGCCGTCGGCGCTCGCGTGGCTGGAAATCATGGCACGCTTGGGCTACCTCAAGAAGCATGAAGGCTGGCTGCGCCTGTTTGATCGCTTGCTCGATGATCGCGACCGCAAGGGCGTGTGGCGTGCTCACAGGTCGGTAGTCATGCCGGAGCACGTACCAGCGTGGTCGTGGCCGGTCATGCCCCTCGACGATCATCCAGACCCAATTTACGCCACGTCGGTCGACGTGACCTTCCGCCTGGGGCTGATTGCCCGCCTCTCGGGGCGAGGCGTCGAGCTGATCTGACGCGCGGTGGCCCGATTTGGGCATGGTCCGATTAGCTTTCGGCCAAAACATGACCGCTCTAGAACTCGAAATCTCCCTCGCCGAACCCACGTTCGCCGAACTGGGCTTGGCCCAACCGCTGCTCGATGCGCTGCATGACGCCGGCTACGAGCGTCCCACACCAATCCAGCGCGATGCGATTCCGATCGCGTTGAAAGGACGCGATCTGATCGGGTTGGCGCAGACCGGTACCGGGAAGACGGCCAGCTTTACGCTGCCAATTGTGAATCGCTTGTTGGGTGGGCCGCGTCGGACGCGCGTGCTGATCCTCACTCCGACCCGCGAACTCTGCTTGCAGGTGGAAGAGAGTTTCCGGAAGTATTCCAAGTATGCGCCGGTGGACGTGATTCCGGTGTTTGGCGGCGTCGGCTATGAGCCTCAGGAGAAAGCGCTGCGCCGCGGCGTCGACGCCGTCGTGGCCACGCCTGGACGGCTGCTCGATCATCTCGAGAAACGGAATGTTGATTTTTCGTATCTGGAGACGTTGGTGCTGGACGAAGCGGATCGCATGCTGGACATGGGCTTTGCGCCGCAGATCAATCGGATCATCGAGCAGATACCGCGCTACCGGCAGACCCTGTTGTTCAGTGCCACGATGCTTCCGGAAGTCGAAGCGTTGGCGCGCAAGTATCTGCGCAAACCGGTCGTGGTCCAGGTGGGGCGTCGGTCGTCGGCGGCCACGACGGTCACGCACGCGGTGTATCCGGTTCCCCGGCAACGCAAGAATGAACTGCTCGTGCACTTGCTCAAGGAGCGCGATCACGAATCGGTGCTGGTGTTCTCACGCACAAAAAGCGGCGCCGATCGCGTAGTGCACGACCTGCAGCGGGCCGGTATCGACGCCGGAGCGATGCACGCCGACAAATCCCAAAAAGACCGTATCAAGGCACTGGAAGATTTCAGAAGCGGCAAGCTACGGGTCCTGGTGGCGACCGACATCGCGCAACGTGGTCTGGACATCTCCGGGATTACGCACGTGATCAATTACGACGTGCCGCAGCAGCCGGAAGACTACGTGCATCGCATCGGTCGAACCGGGCGCGCTGCGGCGACCGGCGATGCCTATACCTTCATGTCGGCAGAAGAGATTGGCATGGTGCGCACCATCGAGCGCATGATCGGTCAGGAAATTCCGCGCGTGAGCGTGCCGGGTTTCGATTTCGGCACCACGGCTGCGAGCTGAGTCGTTCGACGCGCGGCGGCTTATCGTCTCACTCGTCCGAGTCGCGACACGGTGAGGGTGTCGCGACTGGCGCCGCGGGACACGATGACGCGCAGGTTCGCGGCCCCGAAGCCAAGACCCGACGCCAGATAGGCCATCGAGTCTCGTGTCGCCGCGAGGCGAACGCCGCGACTGCTCGCCAGATCCAGGCGCGCAAGGGTATCGTTCCCGGCATGCACCACGATTCGGGCCCGCGCGACATCGAGCCGTACCGCCGTGCGAGTACTCGTCGCCATCGCCCGGTCGCGCGCGAGCGAAAACAGTTCAGCGACTTCCTGCGATGCGCCGTGTACCGTGGCGGCATCGAGCAATCGGGCACCACCCGCGAACGCCGTGGCCGCGATGACGGCGAAGACCGCCAGCAGGATGACTTGTTCGATGAGGGTACTGCCGTCACGCGTGCGCATGACGCAAGATTGTGCCACGCGGTGCGACATGCATAACCCGCAGGCCGCACCGCCGGTCTTTTCCCCGCGCGCCTTCAACCCGCGACGTCCATGCGCCGTTCCGACCCAACCCCACGTGCCGTGCGCGTTCGTCGGCGAGCCCTTGCTCGCCTGGTGATGTTGACTACGATTGCCACCGCCGGTATGCTCGCTACGAGCTGCTCGTTCAGTCTTCCCACGCCGAGCGCAAATGTCGCCTCGGCCCAGGCGATCCTCGATCTCGAGTCTGCGGTGTTACAATTGCGTGAAGACCACGCCTTGCTGCAAGCGCAGATTGATTCGCTGCGCGACGTCTCGGCCTACCAGGACACCATACTTCGTCAGCTGGCGACCTTGTCCAACGTTGCGGTCCGCCCGCCTTCGGCGACGGTTCCTTGACGCTTCTTTGACCCGATCCCCCTCCGTTATGCGCATTGCGCTTTCCACCGGCGGCGGCGACGCCCCCGGTCTCAACGCGGTCATCCGCGCGGCCGTGCTGTCTGGGCGCACGCGCGGCTGGGACGTGCTCGGTATCAAACGCGGCTATGCGGGGTTGCTTGGCGAGGACGAGGTGATACCGCTCACGTCCGATTCCGTGAAAGGGATTGGAGGATTGGGCGGTACGATATTGGGGACGACCAATCGTGGGAGTCCGTTGGCCTATCCGTTGCAGCAAGCCGATGGCACGTGGAAGGAAGTGGATCGTTCCGACGAGCTGATCGAAAACGCGCGCAATCTGGGTATCGAAGCAATTATTTCCATCGGCGGTGACGGCTCACTCCGTATCGCGTCGCGATTGGCCGCCAAAGGCATGCGCATTATCAGTGTGCCCAAAACGATCGACAACGATGTCCCGGGCACCATCACGACGTTCGGATTTGACACCGCAGTGAACACCGCGATGGAGGCGTTGGACAAGCTCCATACGACCGCAGAATCGCATGACCGGGTCATGGTGCTTGAGGTGATGGGTCGCGAGGCTGGGTTTATCGCGTTACATGCGGGCGTCGCCGGAACGGCGGACGTCATTCTGATTCCCGAAATCGCGTGGGACATCGAAAACGTGTGCGACAAGATTCGCGCGCGCCACGCGGCGGGACGTCGATTCAGCATCGTGGTGGTCGCCGAGGGCGCGAAGCCCCGGGGCGGGACGGAGTCGATCATCGGGGCTTCGCTGCCGGGGCAGGATCGTCGGCTGGGAGGCATCGCGGAGCGGCTCGGTTATGATATCCAGCAGCGCACCGGCAAGGAAACGCGCTCGATGGTGTTGGGGCATTTGCAGCGGGGCGGATCGCCTACCGGCTACGATCGGTTGCTCGCGACGCGCTTTGGTGCCGCTGCGGTTCAGGCCGTCGCCGACAAGCGGTGGGGACATATGGTGGCGCTTCAGTCTCCAGACTTGGTGTGTATCCCGATCGACGAGGTGTTGCGGGAGACGAAACAGGTCGATCCCGACCACGACGTGGTGCGGGCGGCGAGAATGATCGGGATCTCCTTCGGAGATTGACTGAGTCGGAAGTAGGAACCTGCTTCCTGCGCAGTTGTCCCCTCCCGGTGACGCCGCCGTCCCACGCTCAGCCCGTAAATTCTGCTCTAAAAGGCCCGTGGTGCCGATACTTAGCTCGTAGGCGGGGGTAGACTCTCTCAGAGTGCCGCGTGGCACGGTCCGTGCTTAAGAAGCGGGTACGAGAGCGTCGCCAGGTCCGTTAATGGGACAGCGCTTGTACCTGAAGTACCCTGTTGGAGGAACGCATGAAACGACGCACTGTGCTGACACTTGTTGGAGCCATCGCCAT
>JANLVM010000631.1:0-1978 GCA_031364015.1 Gemmatimonadaceae bacterium | reverse complement strand
TTTCCCGAAGAAGATTCGTTACGCGAAGCGCGCGGACGGCAGTATGGCGGCGACGATCAGTGGGACTACCGGACAACGCGCCACGACGTTCGTGTTTACCAAGCGCGGTCCGGGTTGACTGTGCTGCAGGGAGCAGGCGGGCACCATGAACTTGTTGATGGTCGGAATCGGCGCAGGTTGACTATCCAAGTATGCATTCATACCGTTTAAGTATGAAAACAACGATCTCTGAAAAAGGCCAGATCACGATCCCCAAAGCCGTTCGGCAAGCGTTGGGCCTGCGCGCCGGTACCGTCGTCGAATTGCGCACCCACGCGGGCGAGTTTATCGGGAAAAAGGTTGGCGCTGACGATGCGTTCGTGAAGTGGCGGGGAAAGTGTGCCTTGCCGCATAAACTCTCGGTGGATGCCTATCTCGAGCGCGCGCGAGGCGGCGGTGCGCACGGCCGTTGATTCCAGCATCCTGCTCGACGTCCTCGTCGACGATCCAACCCACTCGGCCACGTCTGAAGCGGCGCTGCGAGGCGCCACGGGGGAAGGGGTGTTGGTGATCAGCGACTGCGTACTGGCGGAGATTCGTCCGGCCTTCCGTGCTGGTGACATCGAGCGATTCCTTGATGACTGGGCCATCGACTTCGTGCCGTCGTCGCGCGCATGCGTCCTGCTTGCTGGAGAAATGCTTGCACGCTATCTCTCTCGGAGGCCCGCGGGGAAATCGTCACGGGTTGTGCCCGACTTCCTGATCGGCGCGCACGCGCAAGTAGAAGCCGATCGACTGTTGACGCGGGATCGCGGGTTTTATCGCGACTACTTCAAACAGCTGTCCCTGCTTGAGCCACGCACCTGACGTCGCAACGTAACGTCAGGTCGGCGTCACTCGGCCCGTCTCAGTCGTCTGGACCTGTTTGCCCCGAGAGAATACCATGACCTGGTTTCCCCGACTTCCGATCGGCAGCATCGTCGCCTGCCTGTTCCTGGTTGCACCGCTCACCGCCCAGCCCACGAACCTGCGGTTCGGCCGATGGCTTCTGAAGTCCGATGCGCCGGCACCAACCAGCAACATCATGACCTATGAGCCGTTTGGTTCGGGCGGGATGAAAGTCACCATCCAGGCCGTGAGCGCACGCGGTGACACGACGCGCTGGTGGTACACCACGGCATTTGATGGCAAGGACATGCCGGTCACCGGGAACGCGGGTCAGAGCCACGCTGCCGTGCGCGCTGTCGATGCGCACATCAACGAGATCATCAACACGAAGGACGGACGCATCACCACGCGACTGACCAACGTGCTGTCACCCGACGGTCAGACGATCGCCGTCATCTACATGCGTGATGACGGAGCAGGACATACCACCGGCGTCACGTTCGCGACGTATCTGCGAATGCCCTGATCATGCGGCGGCGCCAATCCCCGCTGCACGGCACCGCCTTTGCTTCGCGCGGCCCGCCCAATCTCCAGCAGCCGAAACTTCACGCTCCGGCTGCGATCCCGCACTGTCTCCCCGCCAGACGCCGAGAGCCGTGCATGCGCTGAAAGGGCGAGTCGAGGTCTGCAACGCTGGTTTGCCTTTTTTTCGCGCGCGCATACACATTGGCTCGACTGCGCTCGACCGGATGTCCGCAGCAGATCATTCTGAGGCAACCACCATGGTTCCCGGTCCTTCCGCCGAGGTTGTCCACGTGAAGCGCTTCCTTGCTGTGTTATGCCTGGTAGCAACCGGAACGCTTGCCGCGTGCGGTGCAGATTCGAAGGCGCCTGTCACGCCTGCATGCACTGTCTCAGCTGTCACGGTGACACCGGGCGCGCTCACGACCCACCAACGTCTTCGCGGTGGGCCAGGGGCATCTGGGGCACCAACTCGAGTCAGGTGTTCGCGCTGGGGAACAGCGGTGAGGTGCTCAAGTTCGACGGCACGCAGTGGTCGCAGGTGCGACCGTCAAGCGACAATTCGTTCTATCGCGCGCTACATGGGGTG
>JANLVM010000619.1:0-1643 GCA_031364015.1 Gemmatimonadaceae bacterium | reverse complement strand
ATCGCATCATTGGAGACCGCCGCGGCGGCAGCGAGAAACGGCCGCTCCTCGTGGACCTGTAGATCCGCATGTCCCATCAAGAACGTATCGAGCAAGGTCGTTCCCGATCGAGGAAACCCGACCAGGAATGAAGGCGGAGCGCGCCGCTCGGCCGGAGGCGGCAACGGACGAGGGCCGTCGAGCGCCACAAGCTGTGCGTCGAGTTCGGCGCGATATTGGCGAACACCGTCACGCGCCTGGGGTGTCGCCGCAAGATCGGCAGCATTCATTGCGCCGAAAGCAGCGACCGCAATGTCGACTTCTCCCGCCCGATCAGCGAGATCTCCGCGCATCTGTTGGAAGGTCGCGTCGGGCAGCAAGCCTCGTGCCCCATCGAGGCGGGCAAGTGCCGCCGGATAGTCGCCCGCCTCACGCAATGCGATGGCCCCGCCCAGTGCGACCAACGGTGGGCTGGCACCGGCCTTTCGCGCTGCGGCGAACGCTCCGGCGAGCTCAAGCGACCGGCTGAGAGACTCGAAAATCCCCACCAAACCGAGCAGCGCTTCGGCATCGGCCGGGTCGCCGGCAAGAATGTCGCGATAGATGTGCTCGGCCTCGCCCAGGCGGCTGGCATCGGCCAGGGCGCGCGCTGCGCCGAGCCGAATGGCGCGATCGCCCGGATTTCGAGCGGCCAGTTCGGCATGGTCGGTTGCTGCACCGTCGGTGTCGCCGGTCGCATCGCGCGCACGCGCCCGCAGCAAGAGATATTCGTTGCCCATCGCGCCCGCCGGTGCGGGACGGTCGAGCGCCGCCAGCGCGGCCATGTCACCCGATCGGTCAAGCAGGCGCGCAAGGCTGACGAGCGCGGGACCGGACTCCGGTGACGCCACCGTAGCGCGGGTAAACAGGGCTTGCGCGGCCGCCAATCTTCCGGACTTCGCCTCGATCATTCCGAGGAAATGGAGCAGCGTCACGTCATCCGGATCGATCGCAAGGCCGGCGAGGGCGATCGTGCGAGCACCATCCACGTCACCGGCACGATGCGCCGAAATGGCTGTTGCGAGGACCTCGCTTATCCTGGCATCGCGACATCGAAGGCGACCGTCAGGCGCTCCCCGTCATGGAACGGGCGCGTGCCGTGCCACATTGTCGACGGGAACAGCACCAGTCGGCCCGGCTTGGGTTCGATCATTCGCACGGGGGGGAGATCAAGCCCGAGCTGGGCTTGCGGCTCGCCGATCGTCAGCCAGCCCGCCTGGTCGCGGCCGAGATCGGCAGGCAGGGCGACATACAGGGCCGAACTGATCCAGCCCATCGGGTGGACATGGTTGCTATGGTTGCCGCCGGGCTGGAGCCGGACCGACCAGGCGCCGGAAAAGGCAATCGGCGACCGGGGCGAGCGAAGCAGCGGGTGGCGCGCGTCGCGATCGGGAAGGCGCGCGGCGTGCTCGGCGACGACCGAACGGACCGCCTCGCGCAACGCGACGATCACCGGGTCGATATGGGTGAACAGATTGCCGTCGGTCTGGGTGCCTCCCCGCACCGACTGTTCGAGCGGCTGGCCGCGCGCCTTGTGCAGCGCGCGCAGCGTGTCCGCGAGCTTGTCCAGTGCGGGAAGCCGGTCGGCGATATCGTAGACGCCGACAAAGCGGTCGTCGCCTTCA
>JANLVM010000407.1:0-3400 GCA_031364015.1 Gemmatimonadaceae bacterium | reverse complement strand
TCTTTTACACAAACTGACACTTTAAGAAAATGTCGAATGTCAGAAAATAGAATTTAAATTTAATAAGGTAACATGATTAAATTTAAATCCCGCCGGTATCGGCGTGCAGGACGAGACCGGTGGGCGTGATGACGTGCTCGTGACAGACCGTCGTGAACAGCGTGGCCGCGTGCGTGTCGCTCGGCGTCGGGTGGACGGCCCAGCCGCATGATGCGGCGACTCCAGATGTCCATGATCAGATACCGAGACCAGAATACGCCGCGGACCGAGCTTTGGAGATACGTGATGTCCCAACTCCGCACCTGCTTCGGTCCGGTCGCGTCATGCGCCGGGACTTCGCGACGCACCGGCGCCTGGCCGCGATGCGCGAGCTGACGGGCGTCGCGCAGCAGGCGGTAGATCGTGAACTCCGAGGCGACAAACACGCCCGTATCGGCGAGACGCGGCACGATCTGATGCAGCGAGCCATCGCGGAAGGTGGGGCTGTTGGCGAGCGCGAGCACGGCGGTCCGTTCCACGTCCGTCAGCGCATGGGCCGGCGACGCACGCGGGCCCTCGCGCGCATCCTGCGGGTGCGTGCCGCGCGCCACTCCCGACCGCCTCCTCGATGAGGGCGACGATCCCCGTGCGCGCCTCGGGGGCGTGGTATCGTCCCCGTCCTCCCAGATCGCCTGGACTTTTTTTTGCTATGACAGCAACATTCACTAAGTAGTATATTGACCTCGCTTGGCACCCGCAGCCCAAGGAGGCGACATGTTCCGCGGCATCGCGATCGAGGGATTTGAACGCACCGTCCTGAAGAACCAGGGTCGAGCCTGTCCCCGCTGCGGCGCCCCGTTGCGCTTTGCGTATCGGCGCAAGCGGCGCGTGATCCTGTTGCGCGAACGTTTGGCCCTGGAAGTGGATGTCGATCGCTGCAGTGATGCCGCGTGCCCCCTGCGCGCGGGATTCGCGCCCCCGGAAGAAGCCCGCCTCGCGCTCCCCAAGTTCATTTACGGGCTGGACGTGCTCACCGAGATCGCGCGGCTGCGCTGGGGACTCCGCCAGTCGTTATCCGAGATGCACACGACACTCCGGGCGACGTACGACCTGCCGATCTCTGAACGGTCCGTGGACTACGCAATGCAGACGTGGCAGGCGCTCGCGACCGCCTCCGTCCTGCGCGATCGGCGGCGGATCGCGGCCCTGAACGCCCAAGGTGGGATCATCCTCGGCATCGACGGGCTGCAGCCGGAGAAAGGGCACGAGACGCTGTACCTGCTGCGGGACGCCATCTCGCACACCAATCTCCTCACGCGCAGTCTGACCAACAGCAGCGCGACGCACCTGGTGGCCCTCATCGAGGAAGTGAAGGCGATGGGCATCCCGATCCTCGCCGTGGTGACGGACAAGCAGCATTCCCTGGTCTTGGCGGTGGACAAAGCGTTGCCCGACACGCCGCACCAACTCTGTCAGTTTCACTTCTTTCGAAATCTCGCGCAGCCGGTCGCGGATGCGGACCGCGCGATGAAGAAACGGATCAAGAAAACGCTGCGCGGCATCGCGCCGGTCGAACGGAGTCTCGAGGCACGCGCGGACGCGGCGGGGACCGCCCAAGCGACGGCGTACTGCATCGCGCTGCGCGCGACGCTCAACGACACGGGTAAACCGCCGTTGGATCCCGGCGGCCTCAAGATGCTCGCGCGCTTGCAGCAGATCGATCGCTCCCTGGCCACCAGCCGGGAAAAAGGGGGCTCGTGGCGCTGGACCGCCTCCGACACGTCATAGCCAAGGCCTTGCCGTCCGCCGCCGTCGCCGACGAAATCCAACACGGCTACACGGCGATCCACGACCTCGCGTCGCGGCTCGGAGCGACCACCTCGAGTGCCGCCGAGATTGCAGCGGCGGTGGCCCAGTGGGATACCCAACTGGACGCCACGCTCGGCATGACGCCGCGCGAACAGCAGTGGCGCGCGCACTTCCGGAAGATCGTCGGCGCGTTTGGCGCACGCCTCTTTCCGTGCTATGACCATCCGCTGATTCCGCGCACCAACAATGACATGGAGCAAGCGCTGCGCGCGCTCAGCACGCGCGCGCGACGCTGCACGGGCCGCAAGCATGTCGGCCCGAAACTCGTGCGCGTGCAAGGCTTGGTGGGCGCGGCGGAACTCCTGGTGCACGATGTGACCGCGCGCGAACAAATCGCCGCATTGCCCAGCGCCGAACGCCGTGGGTTTCAGACACGGCGTCAGCGCCTCGCCATCCCGCGTGGTCAGGGGCTCGCCTTTCGTCGCCGGCCGGCGGTTTTCCTCGCACAGGTGGAGGAACTATAAGTGAATGTTGCTGTCATAGAAAAAGAAAGTCCAAGCGATCTGGGAGGACGGGGACGATACCACGCCCTCGAGACGCGCACGGTGATCGTGGCGCTCCTCGACGAGGCCGTGGCGAGTGGTGCACGCCGTGCGCGCGCGTGTCAGGTCATCGGCTTGAGTGTGCGCACGGTCGAGCGCTGGCGCGGCGCGCATCCGCAGGATGCGCGCGACGGCCCACGCGCCGTGCCGGCCAACGCGCTGACGGCCGCCGAACGGACCACGGTGCTGGCGCTCGCGAACAGCCCCACGTACCGCGACTGCTCGCCGCATCAGATCGTTCCGCGTCTCGCCGATACCGGCGTGTTTATCGCCTCGGAATCGACGATCTACCGGCTGCTGCGCGACGCGCGTCAGCTCGCGCATCGCGGTCGCGCGCAGGCGCCGGTGCGTCGCGTGGTCCCGGCGCATCACGCGACCGGACCGCAGCAGGTGTGGAGTTGGGACATCACGTATCTCCACAGCCCGGTCCGTGGCGTATTCTGGTATCTGTATCTGATCATGGACATCTGGAGTCGCCGCATCATGGGCTGGGCCGTCCACCCGACGCAGAGCGACACGCACGCGGCCACGCTGTTCACGACGGTCTGTCACGAGCACGTCATTACGCCTACCGGTCTCGTCCTGCACGCCGATAACGGGGGGCCAATGAAAGGCGCGACGATGGTCAGCACGCTGGAACGCCTGGGCGTCATCCCGTCCTTCAGCCGCCCGCGCGTGAGCGACGACAATCCCTACTCCGAAGCCCTGTTTCGCACGCTCAAGTATTGCCCCGCCTTTCCCACGCAGCCGTTTGCCACACTCGATACGGCTCGCACCTGGGTCACCGCCTTCGTCACGTGGTACAACCATCACCATCAGCACAGCGCCATTCAATTTGTCACGCCGGATGATCGCCATACCGGCCGGGACGTCGCGATCCTCGCGCAGCGTGACGCCGTATACCAGGCGGCGCGCGCCCTGCAACCCGAACGCTGGTCTGGTGCCACCCGCGACTGGACCCGCCCGACCACGGTGTACTTGAACGCCGCACGGGCCGACCTCGCGGCACC
>JANLVM010000372.1:0-1838 GCA_031364015.1 Gemmatimonadaceae bacterium | reverse complement strand
CACCGGCCGACGGGGACGCGCTGTTTGCGAGCCTCGGGCAACTCGCACGCGAGGGAGCGACGATCTTGCTGGTGACTCACCGCCTGCCGGAGGTGCTCGACCATTGCGTGGATGTCACGGTGTTGCGAGGGGGTAAGAAGGTCGCGGACCGCCGAGTGGCCGACACGAACGCTTCTGAGTTGGCCGAGTTGATCGTGGGGCATGCCCTGGAGGCGGCGGCGACTTCGGACGCACCGCGGAGTGGCGCACGTGTGTTGGAGATGCGGGACGTGGTCGTGCGAGGCTCTCGCGGAGAGGACGCGCTCAAGGGCGTGGCATTCGATTTGGCCGAGGGCGAGTTGGTGGGCATCGCGGGCGTGGACGGTTCCGGGCAGCGCGAGCTCATGCACACGCTGGCGGGAGTGTTGCCTCTGCGGGAGGGGACGGTTCGGCTGGATGGTGAGGACCTGGCGGCCATGGACGCGCGGACGCGTCTGCGCGCTGGTGTGAGGCTCATCCCGGAGGATCGGCATACCGAGGGTGTGATCGAGGAGTGGTCGCTGGAGGAGAATGTGGCTCTGGGGCTGCAGCGCCTCGAGCCGCTCGCAAAGGGTGCGTGGATCGATCGCTCGGCACGACATGCGTTGGCCACCCAGGTCGCCGATCGGTTCAAGACGCGCCACGGGGGCCTTCATCAGCCCATGGCGAGTCTGTCCGGGGGCAACCAGCAGCGCTTTGTGGCAGCACGCGCCCTTGCGCTTCGTCCACGGTTGGTGCTGGCGTTCCAGCCTGCGCGTGGGCTCGACATCGACGGCACTCGCCAGGTGTACGACGCGTTGCGCGAGCAGTGCCGAGCCGGGAGCGCGGCGGTGGTCGTGAGTTTTGATTTGGACGAGTTGCTCGAGCATTGCGACCGCGTGGTGGTGATGAACGGCGGGGAACTGACCGTGCCCGCAGATGGCGAAGGGAAGGACCGGGCGGCAATTGGGCGCCTGATGGTGGGCGCGTCGTGAATTGGCGGCTCGTGGCGTTGGTGGTGGGAGCGGTCGCACTGCTGACCGTCGCGGTGATGGCCACGCACGTCGCGCCGCTGGACGCGCTGCAGTCGCTGCTGAAGAGCAGTTTGGGTTCACCGCGCGCCATAGCAGGCACGATCAAGGAGACCACACCTCTGCTCATCGCGGGTCTCGCCGTGTTTCTGGCGTTGCGTGCTGGGCTGTTCAACATCGGTGTCGAGGGCCAGCTCGTGGTGGGCGCCTTGGCTTGCACGGCGGTGGCGCTTCGATTCCCCGGGCCCATGGGCATCGTGCTCGGAGCGGCCACGGGGGTGGCGGCGGGGGCCCTGTGGGCGCTGCCCGCGGGTCTGATCAAGGCCTACCGCGGGGGGCATGAGGTGATCACCACGATCATGCTCAACAACGTGGCGGGGCTGCTTGCGACTGCCATCGTGGCTGGCCCCCTCAAAGCCGCAGGGCAGGAGAGCGCGACTTCTGCTTTGCTCCCCGAGAGCACGCGATTTCCTGAGTTGGTTTCAGGCGGGCCGTTCACCCTGAGCACCGCCGTGCCGTTTGCGCTTCTGCTGATGGTGGGCCTCGGGTTTTGGCTCAAGCGCAGCGTGGGCGGGTACGAACTCAAGGCGGTGGGCGCGAACCCGTCCGCTGCCGAGTTGGCCGGGATATCGGCCAAGCGAGTGACGACGCGGGCCTTGGTCGCGTCCGGAGCTCTCGGCGGGCTCGCTGGTGCCGTGCAGGTGCTGGCCTACGAGGGTCGGTTCTATGCGGGATTCTCGTCGGGCTATGGGTTTGACGCGTTGGGTGTGGCGCTGCTCGCGGGCGCGAGCGCGTGGGCGGTGTTGCCCG
>JANLVM010000303.1:0-7308 GCA_031364015.1 Gemmatimonadaceae bacterium | reverse complement strand
AACCGGCCAAACGGTTCGATCCACTCAGCGACGGTCGAGAGCGCCGCGTTATCGCTCACCGACACGCCAACGCCAAGCGCGAGCCCGGCAATCAAGGCCAGCAGAACCCTCAGGGTGAGCGACATCAGGCGAAGGTACGTCGCGGCGCGCTCACGGCCGCTTACCTGGGAATCATGGCGGCACACGACACCAGAGGTGCTGGTTCGGCGGCGCCAAAACGCGACATGGTGAGTGCTGCCGGTTGCGCACCGTTCGCCAACGTCATCACGAAGAAGTGACTGTATGTCGCGTCGCAGATATCTGGCAACGTGGGCCCACCCAACGCCTTGATAATCGCTGGCGTCGTATTGCTGTGTCCGACCACCAACACCACACCCTGCTGCTGGCGGACCGCCGCCGCCACCTTCGCGATGTGCGCGGCCCCGCCACCCTCGAGCGAGATCACCAGCGGCACCACGCGTGTTTTCGCCATCACGGCCTCGGCGGTGAGCGACGTTCGCTGACGCGACGACACGATGATGGCGGTCGGCGGCGATGTCGCCAACGCCTCCGCCAACGCCGTCGCGCGGACACGGCCGATATCGCTCAGCGGTGGATCGTCGCCGGGAACCGCCGCTTTCTCGGCGTGCCGAACCAGGATCACCATCGACGGCCCCGACTGCGCCCACGATTCTGCTGGCGCAAGCATGGTCGCCGCGACCAGCCCGGCGAACACGATCGTGAGTCCTGCAGCAGCACCCGCCGAGGAGCGAAGAAATCGACGACGATCCATTTGGAAGAATTCCTCTGAGGAAGACGCGACGTTCGGAGTGCCTGCTAGTATCTGGCCAGGTACCGTTCGAGTTCCCACGTGGTGACCTGCTGGTTGTACTCGCGCCATTCCTCGCGCTTCGCCGCCAGAAAATGTTGGGCAATGTGTTCACCGAGCGCCGCAGTGATCACGTCATCGCGCTCCAGTTCATCGCAGGCTTCGTTGAGATCGTGCGGCAGATCGTCCACGCGGAGTCGACGACGTTCCCGAAATGACATTTCCCAGATGTTGGTGTTGATCGGTTCACGCCAGTCGGCTTCGGTGGCTAACCCGTCGAGGCCTGCCGCCAGAATCACCGTCAGCGCCAGATACGGATTCGCACTCGGATCAGGCGTCCGCAGTTCCAGCCGCGTACCGGCGCCGCGCCGCTCGGGCACACGAATCATGGGCGAACGGTTTCGCATGCTCCAGGCCACGTTCACGGGTGCCTCGAATCCCGGCACGAGGCGTTTATACGAGTTGACCAGTGGGTTCGTCACGGCACACATCGCGCGCGCATGCTTGAGCAACCCGCCGATATAGTGCAGCGCCACCTTCGAGAGCTCCCATTCGCGTTGCGGATCCCAGAAGGCGTTCTGGCCATTGCGAAACAGCGATTGATGTGCATGCATGCCGCTGCCGTTCTGCCCGAACACCGGTTTGGGCATGAACGACGCGATCAATCCGAACTGGCGCGCCACCTGCTTCACGACAAAACGGAAGGTGGCGATATTGTCGGCCGTGCGCAGCGCATCGGCATAGCGAAAATCGATCTCATGCTGTCCGTGCGCGACCTCGTGATGCGCCGCCTCCACCTCAAATCCCATCTGTTCGAGCGTATCCACAATGGCGCGACGCGCATCCTCGCCCATGTCCATCGGGGCAAGATCGAAGTAGCCGCCGACGTCGTGCGTGTCCGTCGCCGGTCGTCCGTCGGGGGTCGGCTTGAAGAGGAAAAATTCGGCTTCCATACCGGCGTTCATGACGTATCCCAGAGCGGCCGCACGTGCCACCTGACGCTTCAACACACCACGCGGGTCGCCGGCGAAGGGTGTGCCGTCGGGCATCGTCACATCGCAGATCACCCGCGCCACGCGCGCCGACGGATCGCCCCAGGGAAATATCTGAAACGTGCTGAGGTCGGGCACCAGCAGCATATCCGATTCCTCGACCCGCACAAATCCCTCGATACTCGACCCGTCAAACATGATGTCGCCGTGCAACGCCTTCCTGAACTGCGACGACGGAATCTCGACATTCTTGATCACACCGAGGATGTCCGTGAACTGCAAGCGCAAGAAGCGCACCTGCTGGGCCTCCGCGAGCTCGAGCATGTCGCTCGCGGTGACGCCGGTCAGGTCGGACGGTACAAGGGATCGGCTGGGGGCAGGCACGGCGCGAGGGCTGGAGAGAAGAACTGTCGAATTGTAGCGACGCTGCGGTAAGTACCGCACGGGCTATCCCACCGCGAGGTCCGAGCCGGTACTATTCGCCCCTTATGACACCACCGATGAAACCCGGAGATGACGCGCTGCTCTCCAGGGAAGAAGGGCGCGCGCCCGAGCCTGCGCCCAAAGCCAGCCGCGCGGCCGCTCTCCCGTGGGTTATAGCCGCTGTAGGACTGCTGGGGGCGGTCGCCGTACTCGCGAGCCGCAACAGCAGCACATCGCCCAAGAGCGCGGTCACAGCGCCATTCACCGACTCCGGGAGCACCCGAATCGGCAACGGAGGTACGCCGCCCGACATTGGCGCCTTGTCGCCCAGCGAGCGCGCCAGCCGCCTCTACGTGCGGGTCATGGAGTACGCCGAAGCCGGCCTGATCGATTCGGTCGCCATGTTCGCGCCGATGGTTCTCGCCGCGCACCAGATGTTGGTTCAGCCCACGGTAGACGAGCGATATCACTTTGGTCGGGTGGCTGAAGTCACCGGCACCGGTGCCATCACGCAGGCACAGGCCGACACGATCCTTTCAAGCAGTCCCCGATCGCTCCTCGGACTCTTGCTGGCGGCTCGTGCGGCACGCCTCAAAGAGGGTGGGGCAACCGCAGCCGCCTTCAACCAGCGATTGCTGGCCGCACTCGATTCCGAACTGGCCACCCGCAACCCAGACTACGACAACCATCGTGCCGAAATCGACCAGGCGGTCGCTGACGCACGTCGCCCCAATTGACGGCCATGACCACCAACGCTGCGAAGCTCGCGCCCCGCACCATTCACGTCGCACACAGTCCAGACTCCGACGACGCCTTCATGTTTTACGCGCTCGCCGAGGGGAAAATCGACACAGAAGGACTCACGTACGTGCATGAACTGCAGGACATCGAGACGCTGAATCAGCGCGCGCTGCGCGGCGAGCTTGAAGTCACCGCCGTGTCAATCCACGCGTACGCGTATTTGAGCGATCGCTACGCCCTGCTCCCACACGGCGCGTCCATGGGCGACCGGTATGGACCGCGGCTGGTCGCAGCACGACCAACAACACGCGCCGAAGTTCGCGGAAAGCGCATTGCCATTCCTGGGCCGCTGACCAGCGCGTATCTGGCCATGCGTCTCTATGAGCCAGACTTTGAAGCCGTGTTTGTGCACTTCGACCAAATCGAGGAGGCGGTCCTATCGGGAACGGTAGACCTTGGCCTGCTCATTCACGAAAGCCAGCTCACATTTCAGGACAGTGGCTTGCACTTGGTTGTCGACATGGGGGAGTGGTGGTATCAGGAAACCGGCCTCCCGCTCCCGCTCGGTGGCAATGTGGTGCGAAAAGATCTGGGTGAGCCGCTCATTCGGGTGGTGTCGAAGCACCTCCGCGCGAGCATTGCTTACGGTCTCAACAATCGCCCCGCCGCGTTGGCCCACGCCATGCAGTATGCCCGGGGACTCGACCCGGCGAAGGCCGATGCTTTTGTCGGGATGTACGTGAACGAGTGGACGCTGGACTACGGCGCGCGCGGTCGTGAGGCCGTCCGACTCTTCCTCCAGCGCGGAGTCGATGCCGGTCTGATAGCGGTTCCGGTCCACGTGGAGTTTGCCGACTAGTCCCGGCTCGGGGTACCGAACGACGGCTAGCGCTTGACGCGGAGAGCGTCTCTATGTACTAGGTGTAACCGAACAAAGACACATTGTTGCTTTGACGGTTGGCACCCTGAAAGAAGTTCAGATCTACACCTGTGGAGGAGGCTGTGATGTCGCGTGGCGACGAGAGGTCCGAAGAGCTGAAGTTTATCGACGAAGACATGGGCGATCTTCGCGGCGAGTACGGCGGCTCGTCGTACGATGGGGATGAAGAGGAAGACGACGGCTACGGACTGCCTGCGGACGACAGCGACAGCCTGTGGGACAGCGCCGACGACGATGACGAAGATGATGATGACGCTGACGCTGACGCCGATAGCTTCGAAGAGGAGCCGGTAGACGAGGACGAGGAAGAAGAGGACATGTTTGGCGGTTCCATGGTTCGTCGTGGACCTGGTCGTCCGCCCAAGAATCCTGGTGCGCCGAAGCCGGCACCGAAACTCAAAGCGCCGCCCGCTCCAAAGGAGGAGGCCCCTGCATCTCCGGCTCCGCCGCCCGCCGCCGTGGCGCCGGTAAAGGAACCTGCGGTGAAAAAGGTGCGTGCGGCGAAACCCGCAGCTACGCTAGCCGCGCCCGCGCCAAAGCCAGCTGCGCCCGCAAAGAAGCCTGCAGCCCCGGCGGCGAAAGTCGCGGCGCCTAAGGTCGTAGCGCCAGCGAAGAAAGCGGCGCCGGTGAAAAAGGCGCCGGTGGCAAAAAAGGTCGTCGCCACAAAAAAGGCGACCCCGACGAAGAAGGCGGCGCCCGCGAAGAAGGCGGCACCGGTAAAGAAGGCTGCCGCGAAGAAGGCCGCCCCAAAGCACGCGGTCCCCAAGAAGCCGGCCCCCAAAAAGGCGGCTTCCAGGAAGCCCGCCCCCAAAAAGGCCGCTCCCAAAAAGCCAGCCCACAAAGGTGGACGTCGATAACGCGCAAGGCATAGCGCAGTAGGCAAACAAGGGCGCGGTTATCCGCGCCCTTGTTCGCGTCTCGCCGTGTCGATCGCCGAGTCCGTATATTCCGCGTCCGATGGCTGAATCCCCGGTACCGCTTCTGCGCGCGCATGCGCGTCACGCCCCATGGAATGCCCGTGGGCTCGCCGCTCACGCGGCCGCGCTCGTGGATTCCGCAGGCATGAAACCGACGAATGCATCGGCGCGCGCCACACCAAGTGCCCGCGCGGTGCGTTTCTATGTCGCGAACGGACTCCTGGATCGACCCGAAGGCGCCGGCACCGCCGCGACCTACGGGTACCGTCATTTACTGCAACTCTTGTCCATCAAGATTCGGCAACGTGAGGGACAGACGTTGGACGCGATTCGTCAGGAGATGCGCGAGGTCACCGGCGATTCGCTTGAGCGCCGCGTCGCGCAGTCACTGGCTCCAGCACTGTCGCTGCAGGTCGATCCCATCGTCCCACGCGAAGGCGGCATCGCGGCGTGGCGACGACTGTCCATCGCCGATGGTATTGAGGTCCACGTGCGCGAAGACTCGCCTGCGGCGCGTGACGATGTGCTGGTCGCAGTGCGCGACACGCTGCGCGACGCGCTGCGACTGGCGCTTGCTCGCCACGACCTCAGTAGCTGATCACACACGACGCGCCCGCATTCGCCCCGAGGCACCAGTCGTCTCACGCGACTCGAGCGCCGTCCTCCTCCCAACGCGGCATCTATGACGTTTCGAGTCCTGGTCACCGACGATGTCGATCCGGAAGGCGTGGCCTTGCTCCTCGCCGAGCCGGAGCTCATCGTCGATGAAGTCCCCACGATGCCGCGCGAAGAACTGCTGCGCCGCATCGCGGATTATGACGCTATCGTCGGGCGTAGTGCCACGCGCATATCGGCCGAACTGCTACAGCATGCCACGCGCCTCAAAGTCGTTGGCCGGGCCGGCGTCGGCGTCGACAATATCGCGCTCAACGACGCGACCGCACTCGGTATCGCGATCATTAACGCGCCGGCCGGCAACACGGTCGCCGTGGCCGAGCTGTTTTTCGGGGCCGTACTCGGATTGTTGCGAGAGCTACCGAAAGCGGCGCGCACGCTGGCAGAGGGCGGGTGGGATCGCACGTCGTTCATGGGTCGCGAGCTCAAGGGCAAGACGCTGGGCATTATCGGACTGGGTCGTATTGGCGGTGAGGTGGCGTCACGTGCGCACGCGTTCGGCATGCACGTCGTTGCCTTCGATCCCTATGTCGCCGACGAACGCTTCACCGCGTTGCGCGTGCGTCGGGCCGCATCGCTGGATGCGCTGCTGGCTGAGTCCAATATTCTCACCGTACATGTGCCACTGACCGACGAAACACGAGGGATGATTGGCAAGCGCGAACTGGCCCGATTGCCGTCGCGGTCGGTGGTGGTCAACATGGCGCGAGGGGGTATCATCGACGAACTGGCGCTGGTGGCAGCCCTCGAAGCCGACCAGCTACGCGGTGCGGCGTTGGACGTATTCAACACCGAACCCCTGGCGGTCGACTCACCACTGCGTCGCGCACCGAATCTCGTCCTGACGCCGCACCTCGGCGCCAATACGGTCGAGGCCCAGCGCAACGTGTCGCGCGACGTGTGCCAGGCCGTTCGTGACGCCCTGCTGCGCAACGATCTCTCGCGTTCGATTAACGTCGCCGGCGCGAGTGCCGAGTGGGGTGAGCTGCAGAGCGCCCTGCTGGTCGCGCGACGCGCGGCCGCCGTCGCCCGCGCGGTGCTCGCGGATCAAGGCATGCGTGCGGTCCGTCGTGTCGCACTGCGAATTGGCCCCGAACTCGCGCACGGCGCGAGCGCGCTCTTGGCTGCGGCCGCCGCTGGCGTCCTGGAGGGCGTCATCGAGACCGATCGACTCAATCTGATCAACGCCCGCAGCCTCGCTGAAGCGCGGGGGCTTGAACTGTCGGTCGGCGAGTCGAACGACCTCGGACATCCGCGCGCCATTGAAGTAGCGCTGTCGGGCGGGATGCAGCAGTTGGCGGTTTCCGGCGTCGCACCCGAAAGCAGCACTCCGCGACTGACGCGCATCGGATCGTTTCATGTCGACGTCAATCCTCGACAAACCCTGCTCATTCTCACCAACAAAGATGTGCCGGGTGTGATTGGTCGAGTGGGCACGTTGCTTGGTGAGCGCAAGGTGAACATCGCCGAGTACCATCAAGCCCGACTGGCACAGGGCGGCGATGCGCTCGCAGCGATTTCGGTGGACGGATCCGTCGATGAGGCCACGCGTCAGGCCTTGTTGGGACTGCCGGATATCGTGTCGGCCAGCATCGTGCAGTTTCGCGCCGAGTGACGCGTGCGTGCCCCGCGAGCCGTGCACGTGCGCCGTAGGAGCGAAGCATGAATGCGGCGACCCGCGTCTCGCGGGATCTCGACGTGCGACAGGCGTATGCGCGTGATGCGTCAGGCCTCGAGTTGGTGCCCGACGCGGTCGCGCGGCCCAGCGAGGTACCGGAAGTTGAGGCCCTGCTGCGTGAAGCCACCGCAACG
>JANLVM010000296.1:0-2645 GCA_031364015.1 Gemmatimonadaceae bacterium | reverse complement strand
TTTCTTCCAAATACTCCGAATGGTACGAATGGATCGACGTGGTGGTACATGGAAACTACTAGGAAGTGTTGTATATGCACATAGACAAGTGAGTAATTGTTTTAGTTCATGATTAAAAAAAATATTAATCGATCAATTTTGAATTAATGTGTCTGTTACATACAACACTATTTCGAGTACATTACATTTATGTAGTTCAAGTTCTTGTTGCTTAAACTTTGAAATTAAAGATTAAGCATGGCGCGCGCATTGGCGTGCCACGCGCGTTCTTCTACGAGGCGTTCACCATACCAGGCACGAGCACGCCGCGCGGCGGGATCAGTGCCGCGCAAACGGCCGTGATTAACGACGCGATCGCGGCGCTCAAGCAGGAAGGTGCAACCATCGTGGACCCGGCGAACATTCCCAGTGTGGTGACGGCCGACACCACGCGGAACTTCCTGCTGTGGAACACGTGCGGCGGCGTGGACGATCGCAAGGGTCGCAATGCCAACTGCTCAACTGATTTCACGTACGGCATGAAGCGCGACTTCAACGCGTGGCTCGCCTCACTGGGAAACGCGGCGCCGTTCAAGACGCTGTCGGAGCTGCGCTGGTTCAACCTTGCCAATGCGCCGCGTGGGGCGATTAAATACGGCCAGTCGTTGCTGGACATTTCCGACGAGATGGACCTGGTGACGGACAAGGCGAAGTACGACGCCGATCGCGCCAAGGACATCGATCTGGGCGGCACGCACGGCATTGACCTCGTGATGAAGGCTGAGCGACTCGATGCGGTGTTGTTTCCCGGTGCCAGCGGCGCGTCAATCTCGGCCAAACCCGGTTACCCCACGGTGGTCGTGCCATTCGGGCGGATTCCCAACGCGCCCACGCCGGCGTTCCCCGCGGGATTCAATGCGCAGCAGACGCCGTACGGCGTGAGCTTTGCGGGTGGCGCATGCAGCGAGCCCCGACTGATCGAACTGGCCTACGCGTTTGAACAGGCCACCAGGAAGCGGGTGGCGCCGCCACTCGAGTGAACGGCACGCGTCCCGCGCGGGCTCGTACCTGAGATCAATTGTTCTGCCGGGCCGCTCCGCCCTGCAGTGCCTCTCGTGGCACCACCCGCCGCACGATGATCGTGATGTTGTCGGTCCCGCCATCATCCAGCGCATCCTGCAGTAACGCTTCGCATACCTGCTTGGCACTCGTCATCGTGGCCAATCGCTCGGCAATGCGTTCGTCGCTCACATGCTTGGTGAGTCCGTCGCTACAGAGCAAATGCACGTTGCCCCAGTCGGCCGGCAATGGCGTGACCACCGGCGCCGCTTGGTCTCCCCCAATCGCGCTCGACAACACGTGCGCCAGTCGCGTGTGTTTGGCGACGGTGGCCGACATGACGCCCATGTCCACCAGATCTTGCGCCATGGTCTGGTCGCGCGACACCTGCGTGAGCAGACCATTGCGCCAACTGTAGTAGCGCGAGTCGCCCACCTGCAGCAGGTAATAGTTAGGCCAGACACCCATGTAAAGCGTGAGTGTGGTAGCCATGCGCCGATGCTTTCCCTCGTCCGCGCGCGCGCGCAGCACCGCTTCGTGCGCCCGCATGGCGGCGGACTGCAGTTCTTCGATGAACTGCGCGGCAGACGAGTCGGTGCGGTAGTAGCAGTCCATGCTTTCGGTCACGTACCGCATGGCCGTTTCGAGTGCCAACGCGCTGGCCTCCTCGCCGCTGGATAATCCGCCCACACCGTCGGCGATCATGGCGATGACGGCGAGTCGTTCATCGCCCAAGGGCAAACGCTGATGATCGGCGAGGCTCGTGACCTCGACCTGCACGCGCTTGTGGATCGACGCGATCAGGAACGCGTCCTCGTTGTTCTGGCGCACCAGGCCGGGATGCGTGAGACCGTGTGAATCGAGTTCGTCGTCGAGGGGCTTGCGAGAGGCGTCAGGCATGATCGCTCCGGCACTGTGAAACGGTTTCATCACTGCAGCGCCCCGTGCAATGCATCGCGTCGCAGCGGTCGCACCTGAGAACATGCCGCGTGGCCAAGTCGAGCGCGAGGTCTAAGGGCCGACTGCCGATGAACGCCCCTGCCGTCTCCCTATTTACTGAGTTGGCGGTCCACGTGATCGGCTAGAAGGACATCCTCGCGGTGAACTGCGCGCCACCCTTCGCTGTCGGTGCAATCGCCATACGCACACCCCGCTCGGCCATGGGACGCCACACTTCGTGCGTGTTTCTGGCTCCCACGATCCCGCCGATCACCAGTCCGGCCATCCCATACAAAGACGCGCCTATGTACGTCGAGAATCCGCGGCCAAAGTCAAAGCCGCACCCGAAGAGGAACACGTGCTCGGTCCCCTGCGCCGACAGACTGTCCGGAACGATCACGACGCTGTCGTTCGTCTGACGGACCAACTGACCAACGATCAGCGTCCGCTTGCTGATTGATCCACAGGCACACCCACTGCATGGACAGGATTCCACAACCCGCACCCGGTTGGCGGCTGGGGTCACTTGCGCGCCTGCGTCAGATGCAAATGTGGCACTGGCCAGAATCAGGACGGTGAGAACCGCGCGACGCATACGCATGTCTAATCTCGGAAGGGGTACGAAGGACGCCTTCGCCGCCGACAGAGCGTCGCAGGATCACGCAGGA
>JANLVM010000294.1:0-3648 GCA_031364015.1 Gemmatimonadaceae bacterium | reverse complement strand
GCCGGCCGCCACCAAGGGTGACGGTCGGCTGCATGCGTCGCTGCGGCGCGTGTCTAGAACTGCACCAGCACGGGCGCGTTGAGGACGCGCGAAAGCTCGATGGCCTGCTGCATCGCGGCCTGCGCTCCCGCGTCGCCGACCTTCACAGTCCTTGTTGTCGGTAGCTCTTCTCCGGTCCTAGCGCACGTATACGAGATGGTCATCGGGGTGTAGATGCCCCACGTGATACCCGCGACGAGACCGTTCAGGAATGACTGTTTGGTCTCCACCTTGGCGACGCCCCCAGGACACTTCTGCGCTGTCGCGGTAACGGCCGGCGGCACGAGGCCGTAGATGAAGGCATGCGCCCACGGTGTGACGTTCGGCTCACCGGCGGCCGCACGACCGGTGTCGATCACAGCATGGTAGCAGCCGGACAGTACGAGTCCGGCGGCGGCGATCATCAATGCAGGTGCACGTCTCATGAATTCCTCTCATGTCAAGGTAAAGAAGACGGAGCGACACGTTCGTGCGGCGAATATATGAACCCGGTAGGGCACTGACAAGCGCCCCTAGAAGCGCACGCCGAACGTAATGGGGAGGTACGTCCACGCCGTTGGGTTCCGGAAGACGTTCACGTACTTAGCCTCGACGAACGTGGACAGACGGTTCAAGGAGAACGCAAGTCCACCGCCAACCTGAATACCCATGTCCGAGCTTTCCGACGTAACATCCGCCCCTGATCCCGAAACCGAAAGATTGGTGCGAAACAGACCGAGGCCAGCCAGCAGGTACGGACGAGTACTCGACTTCGCGCTGCCGGACGAAACGACAGCGTTGGCCACAAACCCCAGGCTCGTCAACGAGGCCTTGCGGACGTTGTTGCCGGCGACCGGCTTGACGCCCCATCGGTCATAGCTCACGTCGCCGCGAAACACGAGCCGGTCTTTCGAGCCCGGTTTGAGAAAGAGGTGGGCCGCCACGCTATAGCCCGATTCAGCACTATTCGCGACATCGCCAAGTGGCACCGACAAGCCACCCGTGACGCCAATCGACACCGATTGTGTCGCTTGGGCTTTCGCGATGCCTGGAAGCGCAACGAGGAAAGCGAGAACCATCATCGGTCGGGAACGGTTCATCGGTGGCTCCGAGGGAATCGGGGGAGGGATGCGTTGTGCGCGGCGCACTGGTCCTCTCAAGTTGCCCTCGTACGCGCCAAAAGGCGCCCTTAGAACTCCCTTAGAAGCGAACACCGAATGAAATCGGCACGAAGCTGACGTTCTCACCGTCGCCAAAAACATTCACATACTTGGCTTCCAGAAAGGTGGAGAAGCCCGACAGGTTGAACGAGATACCGGCGCCGCCTTGAATGCCAGGATCGGTGCTCGTGGACGAGCCGCTCACGCCGAGGACGGTCGCCGACGACTTGAATCGGTACATGCCGCCACCGACCAACAAGTAGGGGCGCATCGCGGCGGTCGATTCGCCGACATAGAAGATTCCGTTGCCGGTGAAGCCCAGGCTACTTAACGAGGAACTCAGCACTGAACTGCTGGACTTGCTCTTCCAACTGTCGTAGCTCACGTCGCCGCGAAGCGCGAGCTTCATCGTTGACGGCTTGAAGTAGATATGACCGGTCGCGTTGTAGCCCGCATCGACACCATCCGAAAGATTGCCCATCGGCAAGGACAAGCCACCGCTGACACCGAGGGAAATCGTGCGCGTGGTCTGCGCTTCAAGCGCAATTGGCGCAGCCAACAAACTGAGAAGCGCGAGGATCTTTATCGATTGTTTCATTTGAGTTGAGTCTCCCACGAGATGATTGAACAAGGAAGGCAACACATGAATCAGGTGACACGATCGGAATATACATGACGACGACGCCGACCCAACCGCTTCCTGCAAAGATCACTCTTGCGAGGGAGTAAAATCTCCCTATTCCGGTATCGGTTGCACCTTCGTCACAAAATATTCGGTCTCACCGAAGCACGACGTCGGCACACTGATGTGCTGCTCGTAGTGCATCGTCACACGCTTCCCACTCAACGCTTCGATCACGTGAGCCAGCGAATCGCTGCGCACCGTGAACGAAAAGCTGTCAGATCGAAAGCCCTTGGCGATGTCGGTATACAACGTGCCTTCCCATGTCTTGCACACGAATCCCTTGTGCGAAATCTTCTGCACATATCCGGCGCGTTGGCCGCTGGAATAGCTCCAGCTCAGCGTGATGAAGGTCCAGAGGGCAAAGCCAGTGATGGGCAAGCCAAGCAACGTGAATACCGTGAGCTTGCCCCAGTGTCGACGTTTGAACGATCCACGGCGAGCGGGCGCGCCCACGGCAGCGGGGCTGATCGCGCCGTCTATGCTGCCGTCGTTCGGTCGCGACGGAGTCGACGCGTCGCCCTCCTCGGCCTCCTGGGTCGGTTTCTGTGCCATGGCCGGAAGTTGGGCCCCTATGGCCGGTCGCGCTACCTTACCTCCGTCCATTTCCGAGAGCTCAATCGTGCCGTTCGCGTTTCGTCGCCCCACCGTGACCACCATGGTCCGCGGTGTCCCCGTCGGTTCCGGTCATCCGGTCGTGGTGCAGTCCATGACCAATACCGACACCGCCGATGCCGCCGCCACGGCCGATCAGGTTGCGGCGCTTTTTGAAGCGGGCTCGCAGCTCGTTCGCATCACGGTAAACAATGATGAGGCCGCTCGGGCCGTCCCCGAGATTCGGCAGCGGCTCACCGACCGCGAACTGGATGTGCCGCTGATCGGCGACTTCCACTACAACGGTCACCTGTTGCTGGCCAGGTATCCCCAGTGCGCTGCGGCGCTCGACAAGTATCGCATCAATCCGGGAAACGTCGGCGCGAAGCGTCGCGACGCGAACTTCACGACCATCGTGCAAGCGGCTATCGATCACCGCAAGCCCGTACGCATCGGTGTGAACTGGGGCTCGCTTGACCAGGATCTGCTCACGCAGATGATGGACGCCAATGCCGCGTCACGCGAACCCCGCGACGCGAAGGACGTCTACATGGACGCCATGCTGGAAAGTGCGCTCCGCTCGGCGGCGCTCGCCGAGGAAGTCGGACTGGGGCACGACCAGATCACCGTCAGCGCAAAGATTTCGGTGGTTCCCGACTTGGTCGAGTGCTATCGGCGGCTGGCGGCACGCTGCGACTATCCGTTGCATCTCGGCCTCACCGAAGCCGGCATGGGCAACAAGGGCGTGATCGCCTCAAGCGCCGCGCTGGCCATTCTGTTGGCTGAAGGGATTGGTGACACCATTCGCGTTTCGCTCACGCCCAAGCCGAACGGCGATCGACGGGAGGAAGTGTTTGTCGCGCAGCAGATTCTGCAGTCACTCGGTCTCCGCTCGTTTGCCCCTCAGGTCACGGCCTGCCCCGGGTGTGGTCGAACGACCAGCACGTTCTTTCAGCAGATGGCGGAAGATATTCAGGGCTATTTGCGCGAGCACATGCCGCGCTGGCGCGACACTCGACCGGGGGTCGTTGAGATGAAAGTGGCCGTTATGGGGTGCGTCGTGAACGGGCCGGGCGAATCGAAGCACGCCAATATCGGCATCTCGCTACCCGGCACGTCTGAGGAACCCAAGGCACCGGTTTACGTCGACGGGAAGCTGTTCACGACACTCAAAGGCGAGACCATCGTCGCCGA
>JANLVM010000386.1:0-1820 GCA_031364015.1 Gemmatimonadaceae bacterium | reverse complement strand
CGCCTCATGAATAGCCCGACCCACCGTGAGCTGACGCGCCAGCGCGACCGTATAGCGAGCCGGAAGATGCAGGCCCGCCATGCTGTTCAGGACCCACTTCGGCTTGACGTCGATGAGTCGGGCAAATTCGCCAAGGACCATAAATAAGTCTACTTGCCAGACGTATATAAAAATACCCCGTGGCGGGCGCGGTGAACGCTAACGTCGATTCACTGGGCCCAGACACGAGTTTCGCGATCCTGACGGGAACGCATGCCCTGCTCCACGACCCTACCGCGCCGCACCCGGCAGCGCCGCCAGGAGCCGCTGAACAAACCCGTCCACCGACTGATTGGTATCGATCCAGCGCACCACCGCCACAAGGTCGTTGACCGGATCGACGTAAATGATGTTGTTGCCGGCGCCGACGTGCACAAACGCCTGCGGCGGCGCACTTGGCACATACGCGCGATCGGTGTTGAGAAACCAATTCATGTAGCCATACGTGGGCTGCGCTTTCGTGGGGGTCAGCGCCTGCGTCACCCACGCGTCCGACAACAACCGCTGCGTGCCCCACAGGCCGCGTCGCTGCGTGAGCAGCCCGAAGCGCGCCATATCCCACGCATTGATCATCATGCCGCCGCCCCAGTGACCGCCACCGCTCACCGATTGCACCTGACGCCCATCCAGCACGATCCACGAGTTGTCGTAGCCGTACCAGCGCCACGTGCTCGACGCGCCAATCGGGTCCATGATCCGCTCGCGCAACACCTCGGGCAACGGGCGACGCCACACCTGCAGCGCCGCCAGCGCCAGCACGTTCACGCGCGTGTCGTTGTACTCGTACGCTGAACCCGGCTCCACGCGCGGACGTGTAGTCCACGTGTTCACCTGCTGCGCCGGACGGTCGGCCCACTCGGGCTTGCCCCACAGCGTGCCTTCCCAGTCACTCACCTGTCGCAGCAAATGATCCCAGGTTAATCGCGTATTGTGCGGACTGTCGAACGGGCGCAGCCACTTCGCGTCACCCGGCCAGTCGGCCCCCAGCCCGGTCCCATTGGGCATCGCGCGAAGAATCGGACCCACGGCCTGCGACACGGTGTCGTGCACACTCCGAATGCGCCCGTCGTCTACCGCCAGCCCCACCACCGTGCTCACAAAACTCTTGGTGACGCTGTTCGTAATTTCCACGGCAGTTGGAGTGCCCCACGTCGTCACGACATACCCACGCCGCACAACGATACCGGTGGAGCCGCCGCGCGGCGCCAGCGGACCAATGGCGGCCCCGAACGGCTCGCGTCCGAACGACTGATAGTGATTGAGCTCGAGATCGCGTGGTGTCTTGCTTTCCTTCTCGATCGCAAACGCGACCGCTTCGGCGAGCTTCGCTGAGTCCATCCCTACGGCACTCGGGGCACGACGTTCCCATGAACCGGCCGGTGGCACGTAGAGCGCCGCTGGTGCAGCACTGGCCTTCCTGGTTTGCGCATTGGTAGTGGACGCTGTCAATGCACAAGCGCACGCGACAACAGCGCGAAGTGAAGCAACGGTCGCGTGTCTCATTGCAGGATCGTCCGCTTCTTCGCGGCGCTGATCACGCCCGGCACCTTGTTCGCCTGCAACAACGCGTTGAACGTCGCCACGTCCTGTGTTTCCACCAACTCCACCTCGGCGCGCAGCGCGCGCCACAATGCCTCCAGCTGCACCAGCCGCTCCTTCACCGGCGTCGTCACGCCACTGTTGCCCTCCACCTGCCCCAACAGAAATCCGTACTGCCCGTTGATGCCGTTTGCGTAGTTGATGATGTCCTGACCGTTGCTCGCTTTGGTGGTCATGCGTGG
>JANLVM010000275.1:0-4187 GCA_031364015.1 Gemmatimonadaceae bacterium | reverse complement strand
TCGCGCGGTCTCCGGCTCGAGCAGGTTGATTACCAGCGCGTCCGGCAGCCGCTGCCTGGCCCAGGTGGTCTTGCCGGTACCGCGCGGACCGAAGAGGAAGAAGCTGTCGGTCGGGGGAGTGAGGAAGCGTGTATGCGGGGCCATAATGAGACGCAATTTGGTATCACTAACCCCATTTGGCAAGGCTTTATAGAGTTAGTAATTCCAAAATGGGACGTACTATAGCAGTACTAGTTCCATATTGAGACTCGCTATCTGGCTTTGAGCTCGCTGAACCAGTTGGTGCCGATCACTTGGCGAGACGCTGTCCTCGTCGAGTCGCGGCTTCGAGCGCCGCGTCTTCACGGTGCTGACAAAGAAAACTTCAAAGTCCGAACTGTCGCAGGTGATGGTCAACGTGTCGCCACATGAGCCGTCCCCACCCGCGACGGCTCAACTGGCCAAACACCGGACTCGGTGCCAGCGCATTGTTGGGGGTAACATCCGAAAGGCGCCGCAACGCGTCGACCCCAGCGCAACTCTGACGGGGTCGGTCAGGTGACATACGAGGTCGGCAGGAGAAAAGGTGCCCCAGCGAGGCCTCGCGCTGAGCGTCAACCCATCGAGGCGCCGAAGCAGGTCGGCCGAGTCATGTGCGTCGAACCAGTTTGCGAGCATACGCGCTCTCCTCCTCAGGCCATCACACACGCGGCTACCGAGCTCGCGGCTCGGCTCGGGGGGCACGGTGGCGTTGGCATCCCACATTCGCCCCGGTACCGCGGGCCAGATCAATGAGCTGCAGCGTCTTGTCGCGAGAATCAGCCACAGTACGGCCTTATTCGGTGAGTCGTTGCATTTCCAGCCATTCATGCCCGAGGCCATAGGTGTCGGCTACTCGCTCAAGCGCTGCGAGGTCGATGCTGTCCCCCATCACGCGAATAATCCCTCGTACATCCCGCAAATGCCGCGCACTTGCACCACGCTGGCGAAAGCGAAGCTTCTGAAGGATCACCTGCTCTGGCGATGCGATCGGAACGCTGAGCCCGACGAGTTGAACAACGCGACGAGTGGCGAGTCCCTCTATTGCAAGCGAGTCGTCGCCTGCAACGTACACATCTGCGCGCGCGCCTGACTCAAGATGCAACACATTGAAATGACCGAACGCGTCGCGCTCCGCCTCCTGTGCGATCACTTCGACCGGCGGGCAATAAAAATCAGCTAACGGGAATTGCTCAGCGAATCTGCTTGCGTCCAGCGGCCGGAGCGCCACAACCACATCGATGTCTTGTGTGAGCCGCGGCTCACCATAGAGAATTGCGGCGACTCCACCCGAAACCATCCACTCTACCCCAGAGGCTGAGAACGCTGGAGCAAAGATGGAAACGACGTCAGTCGGTCGCACGACGGAACACCGCGCGCGCGTTGGCGATCACGGTGGCCTCGTCACACTCCGGATGTCGGAGGCGAACACCGGCGGTCACCGCGTCCCACGCCAGATCCCAGAGGTCGTCTGCCAGCGCAAGTTTCTGGTCCGGAGTCATCGACCGATAGCGTAGGACCTGGCGCGCGGCCACGCCGGGCGAGACATCAGGCGAATGGTAGGTCACGCGAGGAAATCTGATCTCCCGGCGATCCGTTCTCCAGCCCTTTCGCCAGTCATGCCCCGCCGCTGATCGTCGCACTGCTCGCCTGCGGCTCGTATCGCTTGCTGGGATCCACCAGTGCGATGCAGCGCGGGATAGTGTGCACCTTCAAAAGCTCGAGGTCGTTGGTCGTGGTTTCCCCCAAAGGTTGCCATGGATATGACACCGCGACGGGTTTCAGGGTTGTTGACCCAAGCTAGGCCGCAAACAGTTCTGCGATCGCGAAGGTGAAGCCGGGGAGCACATCGCCGCCGCGGCATCGGATACACTAACATCTCTTCGGCGGTAATCAGCGCGACTGGTGTCGTCACGTGTGGCGTCTCATGCGGCACGGTAGATTGCCAGTTGGTTCGGCGTCGCTACACCGCGAGCGCTTCCGCGGCAGCACGCTCGCCAGATCGAATTGCACCCTCTATAAACGTCGGCCACGCCGGTGACGTCTCGGTACCAGCCCAATGGAGCGGGCCGACCGGATCTCGCACTGCCGAACGAAAGGCCCAGGTCGCGCCCGGTGCGAGGTAGCCGCCGTAGCAGCCTCTCGTCCATACCTGCGTTGACCAGTTCATCTCAATGATACGCTCGGGCGTCAACGCCTTGTCGCCGAATCGCGCGGCCATTTCCGCCAACACCTTCTGTCGACGATCGGCCGCCGACAGCAGGGATGCCGCGCGCGCCTGGTCGGTGTAGATGAAGCCCGTCAACACGCCGGCCGCGCTGTACTCCGGCGGTGCACTGCTGTCGGCGGTTTCCGATACCATGGCGGAGTAGTCGAGCGACAGGCCGCTTAATCCGGCATCGCGCCAGAACGGGCGATCATAGACCATCCCAATCTTGATCACGAGGCCCTGTGGCCAATGTTGTGTGATCTGTGCGCGCGCTACCGGCAGCGACGGCACGAACTCGATCGCGCCCATCAGGGTAGGCGGACCGGCGAAAATTACGTGACGCGCTTGCACCTCGAGTGTGTCTGTATTGATCGTCGCTCCACTGTCGCTCCACCGCACGCGTCGCACCGCGTGCTTCAACTGAACGGTGTCCGCGCCGAGCAGCTCGGCCATGCGAATGGCCACGGGCTGCGAGCCACCGACGATGCGGTCCTGTTGCGCCGCGTTGGTGAACCCGTTCAACGTGTCGAAGCCGACACACGCGCGAACCAGTGACAAGAAGGAGAGCACTGAAATCTGTTCCGGGCTCGCGCACGCGTACGACATATCACTGACCAGAAACTCGCGGATGTTGGGTTCTTTCACGTTCTGCGCCAGCCACTGCGCGAGGGTGATGCCGTCCCAGCTTCGCGCACTGGGATGCGACCACGGCGCCGCCGGATCGAGCGTGTTCGCCATCGCCTGCAGTTTGCGCTTGATCGCCTCGACGCGATTCATGCCTGGAAGGACGGACCAGTTGTCGCCGACGCGCCGATACTCCCTTCGGGACGGTCCGAATACCAAGGCCTCGCCGAAGTTCGGACTCGGGTACGTGGTCTTCCCTGTTTCCTTGATCCAATGGTAGAAGCGGTCGTGGCCCGCGCCGACCCATTGTCCGCCCTCGTCCACCCACCCGCCGTCACGCAGGGCAATCGTGAAGGCGCGACCACCCACGCGATCACGTGCTTCCACCACGATGACCGACTTACCCGCGCGCTGAATCGCGTGTGCCGCGGCCAATCCGCCGAAGCCGGCACCAATGACGCACACGTCGACGGTGGTCGGCTGAGTCGGTGCGACGTTCTCGCCGCTCCCATCCGCCGCCGTGCATCCCGCTGCACCAGTCAGTCCAGCGGCGGCGACGGCTCCCGTGACCTGCAGGAACCGTCGGCGAGAAATCTCAGAAGGCGTCATGGGAGAATGTGGTGCTCGGTCGCGTACATGGGTGCCCGAATTTGCCGAAGTATTCCTGCGACAACTGCAGCAGCGCACGGACACGCAGTGATGGCACGTTCAGTTTTGTCGCGCTCAAGAAGGACAAGTATGACGTCACAGCGCGTCAACTCGGTATGACTCCAAGAACTATCGCGTCACGGTTGGTGACAACGGGCGACGCGTCGGGCGCGCGAAACTCAAAGCTCCCCAGTGCGCACGTGCTCATCTGAAGAAATCTGATTTCCCTGCGATCGGTTCTACAGTGCTATTCAACCAGCCCTCCGCCTATTCGTGGAACAAGACGGCCAAGGGAAGCGTGAAACCCGGAAGCGGCGACTCACCGTCGATCGCCTGACGGTCGTCGAGAATCGACTCACTCCCATCGGCGCGGTAGACGCGGACCACGCGTCGGTCGGGGTCGATCACCCACACCACCGTGGTGCCCGCGGTGAGCCAATCGGCGACCTTCGCAAGCACCGCACCGGGACGATCACCCGGTGACAGCACCTCGACGGCGAGGTCGGGGGCGAGCTCGGCGAATCCGGTAGTTGAAACCGGGCGACGGTCCCATGCGACGAACGCGACGTCGGGCGCGCGAACCGTATCAGGAGTGCGCTGCAATGTGAACCCGGTCTCGGCCGCGAGCACCTCGCCCAAGGGATGCAGCGACTGACGTGAGGCCTGATCGGCTTCCAGGAATGCGTCG
>JANLVM010000251.1:0-4353 GCA_031364015.1 Gemmatimonadaceae bacterium | reverse complement strand
CCACCCGTGTTTGCATGATGGTGTCGAAGCGCACACCCGCCTAATCACACTCAGTGCGCAACTCGCCCGAGCGCAACAGCTCACCGGCCGTGGGCGCCATCATCGGGCGCGAAATCATCCCCGACACGGTCTGCACTTCTTCCCGCAGTCGCGGATACTGCCGGTATCCGAGTCCGGCCACTGGTCGAGCCAACACCGAATCGCGGAATTGTTTGAGATCCTTGAGCGCCGCGTCGATTTCCGTGAGCGCCTGGGTGGTGTTGCGCGCGCTGCTGTCGCGCGGCGCCGCGCCCAGGGTGACTTGCAGTGCGGCCATCTGACGCGACACGTCATCGATGTTGGTGATTACGCGGTTCACGCGTGACGCTATGTCGTCCATGCGTCGCGCAGCGTCGTGCTGCGCCACCAGCTGCGCGGTGGTCATATCGGAGCGCGGGTCAAGCTGTACGGTGACGTTGGTCGTGTACTTCTTGCCCTCTACGGTGAGCGTGGCGGTGTAGGCGCCGGGCAACACGAATGGCGCCCCGCCAGCACCAAACCCCTCGAACTCCGGCGGTCCCGCCGCGTCGTCCTGCGCAGCGGCACGACGACGAGCACGCACCGCCGCCAGCGCCGTGTCGAGTGGCGCACCACCGGTCGCGGCGGTCCCGCCCCCCGCGCCGCGACCACCGCCGCCACCGCGTCCGCCACCGCCACCGCCACCTGGCGTGGCATCGTAGCGCAGATCCCAGCTCACGCGATTTACCCCGGCTTCATCGGGCACCCGATTCATTCGACGCACGACGCGACCGTCCTTATCAGCGATGCTCATGTTCACTTCTGTGGGTGGCTGCGCTTTCAGGAAGTACGTGAGCATCGCCCCATCTGGCGGATTTTCGGCGCGATACGTCTTCTGACCGAGATTGCCGTCCTTGTTCCACTGGTTCCAACGGATCGCGACTGGCGCGGGGAACAGCGTCGCTTCGGCGGTCATGGCGGTGCCCAACTGCTGCAGTGCGGTGATGTCGTCCATGATGTACAAGCCACGCCCGTGCGTGGCGAGCAACAGATCGTTCTCGCGCGGATGAATCTGGATGTCGCGCACCGGCACGGCGGGTAGTTCGCCGCGCAGGCTCACCCAATGCGTACCACGATCCCATGATGCCCACACGCCCATTTCCGTGCCGAGGAAGAGGAGGTTGCGGTTCTTTGGATCTTCCCGCACCACGTGGGTCCATGACGCGCTCACCGGCAAGTCGCCCATGATGGGCTTCCACGACTTGCCGAAGTCGTTGGTCATGTACACGTAGGGCGCGTAGTCGTCGTCCTGATGATGATCGGCCACGACGTACGCCGTTCCTGCATCAAAGTGCGACGCTTCCACCGTGGCCAGCCACGCCGCCGGTTTGAGCCCCGGTACGTTCTTGAACACGTTGCTCCACGTCTTGCCACCATCGCGCGTGACCTGCACGACGCCATCGTCGCTCGCCGTCCAGATCAGCATTGAGTCGAGCGGCGACGGACTGATCGACAACAGGGTGCTGTGAAACTCGGCGGCCGTGTTGTCCACCACGATGGGACCACCGGAGCTCTGCTGCTTGGCCGGATCGTTCGTGGTGAGATCCGGGGAAATCACCTGGAACGAGTTCCCATGATTGGTACTCTTGAAGAGCACATTGCCGCCGAAGTACACCACGCCAGGATTTTGCGGCGAAAGCGCAATCGGAGAGTTCCAGTTGAAGCGGTACTTGTGCCCAATCATCGCGTCACCAACTGAGCCCACCCGATTGGGATACGGGTAAATGGTTTTCTGCGTGCCGGTGCGCGTGTCAGTGATGTTGAGCATCCCGCCCTGCGCATCGGAGTAGATCAGCCACGGTCGCGCCAGGTCGGGCACGGTAAAGAAGCCGTCGCCGCCAGACACCGTGAACCAGTCACTCTTGAGAATGCCGCCAAACAAACCGCGACTGGGTCCGCACCAGTTGCCATTGTCCTGCAACCCGCCGCACGTCATGTACGGCCTCTGCATGTCGTAGTTGATGTGGTAGAACTGCGTGAACGCAAAGGTGTTCACCACCTCCCACGTTTTCGCCGCGTCGTAGCTCACCTGCCAGCCGCCGTCCGACCCCTCGACAATGCGCTTCGGGTTGAGCGGGTCGATCCACATGGCCTGATGATCGCCATGCACACCCTGCGCGATGGTGCGAAAGTTCAAACCGCCATCCTCCGACAGGTACAGCGCTCCGGACAGCGAGTACACGCGGTTCGGATTCATCGGGTCCACACGCAGGTCGGCGTAATAGAACGGGCGGAAGTTGATGTTGGGGTCGCGATTGACCATGCGCCAATGCGCACCGGCATCGTCGGAGCGCCACAGTTCACCTTCAGTTTTCGTTTCGCTGATCACGTACACAATGCTCGGGTCGCTGGGTGCCACCGCGACACCAATACGATCCATCTCGCCTTGGGGGAGCCCAATATTGCGATCCTTGCCCGACAGGCGCTCCCACGTGTCGCCACCATTCACCGACTTGTAGACCGCCGTGTTCACGCCCCCCGATTCCAGATGCCACGCCCACCGCCGATAGGTGTACATGCCGGCGTACAAAATGTTGGAGTTACCAGGGTCGGCCGAGATATCGGAGCATGCCGTCTGGGGGTCCACGAACAGCACGCGCTTCCAGGAGGCGCCACCGTCGGTGGTCTTGAACACGCCGCGCTCCTCATTGGGCCCCCATTCGCGACCCAGGCCACACACATACACAAGATTGGGGTTTCGCGAATCCACGATGATACGGGCGATCTTGTCGCTCTTGTCCAGCCCGATCTTTGTCCAGTGCTCACCAGCGTCGACCGACTTGTACATCCCGTCGCCAATCGATGCATTGTTGCGGGGATTGCCCTCGCCGGTGCCCACGTAAATGACATTGGGATCACTGGGGGCGATGGCGATGGCGCCAATGGAACCCACGCTCTGTTTGTCGAAGATGGGCTTGAATGTCGTGCCGGCGTTGGTGGTCTTGATGATGCCGCCGTTCGCGCCCGCGACGTAGTAGGTGGATGGATCACCTGGCACACCGTGCACGGCGGAAATACGGCCGGCATTGTTGGCCGGACCAACGGAGCGCCACTTGAGCCTGGAGATCGCGTCGGCGACGGGATCCCTGGCCGACGGCAGCGCGACACTCGGCACCGAGGCGATGGGGCGTGGCGGTGTCTGTGCCGGCAGCACGACGGCAATCACGGTGAACAGCAGAACGCCGAGCGGGGCGTGGATCATCGCACGAGTCTCCGAAGCAGGATCAAGTGGCACCAATAATACGGTTGATATGCGGCGAAAGCGGCGTTTTCGCAATCGGCCTTTGCGCCATTGCGCGGCGCGGGCGCGACAAGTGGGAAGATGCTATTGGTGATCACCGCCGGCGAGTATGTTGATAGCCTATGAGTTCTGCCGCTATCACCCCCGCGCCCAGGGTCACGCTGGACGACCTGTACGGTGAGGAGACCGCCAATTGGATGCGACTCACTCCGCAGCAACGGTGGGCGGAGACCATTCGATTGTCTGCGTGGTTCCACGCACTCGGAGGCACCAGTGATCCCGATCCAGATCCTTCGAGTCCTTTCTACGATCCAGCAGTTCGACGTGCCCGCCCTGTTGATGGGGGGACAGGCCTGCGTGTTGTACGGCGCGGCCGAGTATAGCCGCGATCTCGATCTGGCGGTGCTCGCCACGAATACCGCGATGCCACGGCTTTCTGCGGCCATGCAGGCGCTCCATGCAACCGTCATCGCGGTCCCACCATTCGACCTGCAGTATCTCGCACGCGGTCATGCGGTGCATTTCAGTGTGCCTGATGGCACTGACGCAAGTGCCAACACGCCGCTCCGGGTGGACATCATGAGCCGTATGCGGGGCGTCGCGTCGTTCGGGGAACTGTGGGAACGCCGTACCACCGTCACGCTTCCCGATGAGGCGCGATCGTCGGATGTCACCGTAGAATTGATGGCGCTCGAAGATCTGGTGACGGCGAAGAAGACACAGCGCGACAAGGACTGGCCGATGTTGCGTCGGTTGGTGGACGCGTCGTATGACAGCGCCCGCGATGGCGACGCCTCGCCGGATCAGGTGCAGTTCTGGCTGTCAGAACTGCGTTCGCCGGAGTTCCTGCGCGAGGCGGTGATGCGATTTCGTGACATGGCGGCTCGATCAACGCGTCCAGCGGTCGTGGCGTCCGTGACCGGCGGCGACATCGCGAGTGCGTTGGCGACCGAGCAGGCGCAAGAGATGTCGATCGATCGCGTGTATTGGGCGCCGCTACGCCGCGAGCTGGAAGCGCTGCGTCACGCGGCGCGACGGTCGTAGCGCGTCCATAC
>JANLVM010000376.1:0-4551 GCA_031364015.1 Gemmatimonadaceae bacterium | reverse complement strand
CGCCGGCGCTGAAGTAGAACTGGTCGACGACCCGGAGCGTGTTATGCGCATGCGCAAAGTGCTCGCGCCCGTGCGCGATCGGTACGACTACATCCTCATTGATTGCCCGCCATCGCTGACGTTGATCACCCTCAACATGCTGGTGGCGGCTGATGCCGTATTGATTCCCCTTCAGTGTGAATACTTCGCGCTCGAGGGGATCTCTCAGTTGCTGGCGACCGTTCAGCGCGTCCAGGAATCCCTGAATCCCGACCTGCACGTCGACAGCGTGCTGCTCACGATGTTCGATGCACGACTCAATCTTTCTCGCCAAGTGGCCGCCGACGCTCGAGCGCATTTCGGCGATCGCGTCTTCCAGACAGTTATCCCTCGCAACATTCGACTCGCGGAAGCACCCAGCTTCGGGAAACCCATCGTCGTGTACGATATCGCATCGATTGGCGCACAAGCCTACATGGCTGTCGCGCGCGAAATCCTGGAACGCGATCGCGCGAATAGTGCGAAGGCGAACACCGAGTCGGTCGACTTGCCAGCCGACCACCAGTTGGACCCTTCGCTGACCGCACATGAACCCGCCTGAACGGACCCGTCGACTCGGTCGCGGCCTCGACGCGCTTTTGGCGCGAAAGGAACCATCACGTGATACGGCAGCATCAGCCGCCGACCGAGAAGGATTCGAATCTGACACCGAACAATCACCGGATAACGCGCTACGTATGCTCGCACTTTCAGAGATTCGGGCTAATCCGTTTCAGCCACGCAAGGAGTTCCGTCCGGAAGAGCTCGCCGATCTAGAGTCGAGTCTGCGCACTAACGGGCTGCTGCAGCCGATAATCGTGCGGCCCGCTCCTCCCCCTGGTACCGGCTTCGAGCTTATCGCCGGTGAGCGCCGATTCCGCGCGGCCTCACAACTTGGGTGGACCGAGATTCCAGCTCTCGTTCGCGATTCAGATGATCGAGCGCTGTTGACGCTGGCCATGGTCGAGAACCTGCAGCGGGCCGACCTGGACGTCATCGAAGAGGCCGATGGATACCATCGACTGATGGACGAATTTCAGTTCTCGCAACAAAAGGTCGCCGACGAAGTGGGCAAAGACCGCTCGACCGTCGCCAACGCACTCAGACTCCGGCAGCTCCCCGCCGTAGTTCGGCGGTTATTGCAGGAAAAATTGTTGTCCGCAGGACACGCCCGAGCGTTACTGCCCTTGGCGACGGAGCGCGCGATCGTTGACCTCGCTCGCGAGACCGTCGCCCAGGGATTCTCAGTGCGAGAAGTCGAACGTCGCGTGAACGCGGCGCGTCCAACGCCGGCCACCACTGGTCGAAAATCCTCGGCGGTCGCAGCCACACCCGCTGGTGCATCGACGGCCGAAGTGCGCCGAATCGAAGAACTCCTCCGCAAGAAACTTCAGACCGGCGTGAAGATTCATCTCTCAGCCAAGGATCGAGGCGAAGTCCGAATCGCGTTCTTCTCCAACGATGACCTCGAGCGCGTGCTCCAAGTACTCGGTGTTCGACTTGACACATAGCGACATATAAGAACTACCAATGAAACAGTATAGCGGCAGTTTAAGGGTTTATGGGAGAAACCTCGCGATCATCGCCGGTTTGGCGCTTCTGGTCGCGTGCGGCGGTAAGTCGGGCGACTCAAGCGCAACCATCGATTCAACCAAGTCGACGAAGATGCGCGTCGCCCTTCTCACGCCCGGACCCATTTCGGATCAGGCCTGGAACGCGGGCGCCTACGACGGGCTGATTGCGCTGCGCGACACATTGGGTGCGGAGATCTCGCACATCCAGACCAAGACACCGGCGGAGTTCGAAGAGAATTTCCGACAATACGGAGCGCAAGGATACACCCTCGTTTTCGGACACGGCTTCGAGTTCCAAGACGCCGCCGTTCGCGTGGCCCCATTGTATCCCAAGACCGTGTTTGTCGTGACCTCCGGTCGCGTCACCGGACCGAACGTCGCCGGTATCAGTTTCGCCTTTGAGGAAGCGTCCTACCAGGCGGGCATGATCGCGGGCGCGATGACTACGACCAACACGATCGGTCTGATTGGAGGCACCGAACTCCCGCCCGTGAAAGCCAGCTTCACCGCGTTTGCCCGTGGCGCGCAGGCGCTCAATCCCAACGTCAAAGTGATCACGTCCTACATCGGCAATTGGGACGACGTCAGCGCCGGGAAAGAGCAAGCGCTCGCGCAAATCGCTCGCGGAGCTGACGTCATCTTTCAAAACGCCGACGCCGCCGGACTCGGCGTTTTCCAAGCCGTGCGCGATAAGAAAATCCTCGCATTCGGCGCCAACGCGAATCAGAATGGCCTCGCACCTGAGGTGATCCTTGGCAGCGTCGTGATCGATCTGCCGAAGGCATTTCTGCAAATCGGACGTGAAGTGCAGAGCGGAACGTTTCAGGGGCGCGTCATCGACCTCGGTGTAAAGGCCGACGTCATCAAACTCATTCTCAATCCGCAACTCATCGCGCGCATTCCAGCCACCGCAATCGCGAAGTCAGATTCCGTGGGAGTGCTACTCCGGGCCGGCACATTCCACGCGCTTGATGACGTGCTGCGTGGTGCTGATTCCGCGAAGCCCATCAAGCCGTGATCACCAGCGGTTCATCGAACCGATGAGCCGAACGCCAGAAGATCCCATGTCGACGTCTGTAGACGCCTCACGTCACACCACCGTTTCGGTGGCACTCCGCGACATCGTGTCGGCGCTCGATATCGAGCTACGTACGGTGGAGACGCCGGAGTACGCCGGCGCATTGAACGGACTACAAGTCGCGAACAACGGACTCGTGTCGCGCGTAGCCGTTGCGGTTGATGCCTCCACGTCGGCCGTGACCGAAGCGGCAGTGCGCCAAGCCGACTTGCTCATCGTGCATCACGGACTGTTCTGGAATGGCGCGCAACCGCTCGTGGGCACTGGCTATCAGAAGTTTCGCACCCTGATGAACAACAACATCGCGGTGTACAGCACGCACCTGCCGTTGGACGCGCACCCGATACTGGGCAACAATGTCCGGCTCGCGAACGAGTTGGGCCTCTCGCCAACGAGTGGCTTCGGGCGCTACAAGAACATTGATGTCGCGGTCGCCGGCGAGTGCGACGAGCTCGCCAGCGCGTTGGTTGATCGCGTCCGGATATTCAGCGCCGGCTACGGCGGCACCGTACGCACCTCGATCGCGTTGGAGGGCCGACGCACGCGACAGTGGGCGATTGTCACCGGCGGCGGCGCGTCAACCGACACACTGCGCGAAGCGCGTGAGCGCGGAATCGATACGCTGATTGTCGGCGAAGGACCACATCACACCACCGTCGAAGCGCAAGAACACGACCTGCTGGTGGTCTACGCCGGACACTACGCGACGGAAACACTCGGCGTCCAGTCAGTGGGCGCGTGGATTGAGTCGCGATTTGGGCTGCCATGGAGTTTTCTGCACCTTCCGACCGGATCGTGAGTCTCGAGAGTTCGTGAGTACCGAATCGACGGCGACCTCGACGCCGAAAGATCCCGTGCTCTCGCTGGAAGGCATCTCGCGCCGATTCGGCGACTTGGTCGCGTTGGATCGTGTCTCGTTCGCAGCGCGCCCCGGCACGGTGCACGCATTGCTTGGGGAGAATGGAGCGGGCAAGACCACGCTGATGCGGGTGGCCTTCGGCCTGCTGTCGCCAGACGCCGGAGTGATCCGCATTCGCGGTACGCCCGTAACCATTGCCACACCATCCGACGCACTCGCGTTCGGGATCGGTATGGTGCATCAGCATTTTACGCTGGTACCCGCCATGACCGTCGCAGAAAACGTCGCGCTGGGTCGGCGTGGACGATTCGATCCGAACGTCGCCGCGGCGCGGGTGCGAGCGGTGGCCAATCGGGCAGGCCTGGTAATCGACGCCAACGCGCGCGTGTCGACGTTGAGTGTGGGCGAGCGACAGCGGTGTGAAATTGTGAAGGCATTGGCGCGAGATGTCGATGTGTTAATCCTCGACGAACCCACCGCAGTGCTCGCACCGTCGGAGGCCGCCGACCTGCTTCGATGGATACGCGCGTTCGCTGATGCCGGGAACGCCGTCGTCCTGATCACGCACAAGCTTCGCGACGCCCTCGCGGTGGCGGATGATGTGACAGTGCTACGGCAGGGACGCACGGTGCTGGCGTGTTCCGCTGGTGACACCACGCAAGACGCGTTGCGAACAGCAATGGTGGGCGAGTTGACGAGAGAGATCGCTTCGGCGCCTGCCGACGATGTCGCTGCGGAGTTCCACCCGAATGTCGCGAAGGCACGGGTACACGATGAGAATGCGACGCAGGCGGAGGTCGTCCTGTCGGCACATGCAGTGCGCTATGTTGACGATCGCGGAGTGGCGCGCGTGCGCGATGTTTCACTTGAAGTTCGCGCTGGCGAGATCATTGGAATCGCTGCGGTCGAGGGCTCGGGGCATCACGAGTTCCTGCGCCTGCTTGCGGGTCGCCTCGAACCGCAACAGGGCCGTGTGATTCGACCGCGTCGACTGGGATTCGTTCCCGAGGATCGGCATCGGG
>JANLVM010000157.1:0-3989 GCA_031364015.1 Gemmatimonadaceae bacterium | reverse complement strand
CCCCTCCACGCCTGGATCTGTTCCTGCTCCCTGCTGCCCGGATGACGTTCAACTCCTACCTCTTCCCTGCAAGGAGTGAACCGCTGATCTAACACATTTACATAAACTGAACAGCATTGTGCCTAGGCGATACCAACGCGTTGAACTCTTCCTCTAACGAACTCTCTATCGCATTTTTTCGCCAGAGCACCGCGTGCGGTATCACTGCGCGTACCTGTTGTCTACCATCACCAACATGAGCCTACTCCCCGGACGCAACGACCCCTGCCACTGTGGCTCGGGTCTCAAGTACAAGAAGTGCCACGAAGCGCGCGATCGTGAGGCCGCAGGCACACCACGATTGCGGCTGCTTGCCGGTGCCCCCGAGTCGGCGCGCCGCCGCATGCTGAACATCCCGCCTGCAGCCGAATTGAATCGCGCGTGGGAACTTGAGATTGCCCCTGTGCCTGGACTGATCAATAACGATCCTGCGGCGCGTCTCGCCATCGTGTTCGTTGTCGCGCCGCCCTTTGTACTGGCGTGCGAAACGGTGAACCGACCGTCAGCCGAACCGGGCGAGCTCGCCGCGATGATGGCGCGAGAGGTGTTGGGCGCCGTTGAGAATTCCGGCGTCGCGCCCACGCATGTTTCGATTCGCCAGCCGACGCTCTTGAAGCCGCTTGCGGACGCGCTCATTCCCCATGGCATTGGTGTGATGCTGGAGGAGGAGTTGCCGGGCGTGGCTGACGCAATCCAAAGTCTGCTGGCGCATGTCTATGGCGGTATCGTACCGCTCAGCCTCCTGCGATCGCAGCCGGAAACGTGGGCCGGATGGGGAATGCCTCCTGAACGAGTGGCGCGGATGTTCGACGCGGCCGCCGTGTATCATCGGGCCGCGCCGTGGTCAGTATCCTCCACCGAGATGCCCATTTACGTATCGCGTTCCGGCGGACACGAGTGGACGGCGGTAGTACTCGGTGGGGCTGGCAACCAAACAGGCTTGACATTCTACCACGACGCGACCGACCTCGAGCGCATGGTGGCGCGCGATGAGAGCGAGCCCGCAGCCGCATTCAACGGAATGCAGAGTGAGATCCTGGCATTGCTGTTCAACACGCGCGCCGAGATTCCTCAGCGCATGCGCGAGGAAATCAAGCGTGCCCGATGGGATGTGGCGGGACCAAGCGCGTATCCGACACTGTTGGTGATGAACACTCCCGGTGGCGGTATCCGGCAGCAGCATTTCGACGATCTCCTTGCCGCAGTGGTCAGCGTGCCGCGATTCGTCGCGGCGTATGCGCCAGTCTTTGCGGGCGAACTGCCGGATGATTCGGGAATCGTGTGGACCGATCCCGAGACCGGTGTGACCTGTCGACTGGAACACGAGGACGAGTTCTTCCCTGCTTTTTCGAGCGCGCCATCGGTGCTTCATCCGGCTGGGGCGCAGGGTGCCGGTGCGCAACCGCTGGCCGCGCTCAACGAGTTGAGCACTGTGCGTAGTGTCACCCGCACGCTTACACGCTATCGCGCGTGGTTGCGAAAGCCTGCCGAGCGCAAGCCGCCGACCGAAGCGACGGTGGGAAAACACGCAGATATTGCCCGGTACTTCATCGAGCATTGCGCCTATGGCAGTCTGAAACCTGTGAGCGCCGTCAACGAGTACGACTTGCGCGTGTTTCTGTATGACTGGTATCCGCGCACGGTGGGCGGCACTGCGCGTGCGGCACAGGCCATGCTGGTATCGATTCGCCGGTTCTTTGAGTTTCTGGAAGAACGCGAGAGCATTCAGTGTCCTTGGGCATGGCCCATCATCGCCGACAGCGACACATTCAGCGAGCGACGGAAGAGCTTCCCCGGCGGGTATGACTGGGACGAGCGTGTGGAGAGCTGGCGGACGGAGAACACGTTGGATCTCATCGCGCGCCTTCTCGTGCCAGTGGACGAGCCGCAGGCGGGCATACCATGGGGTGAGACAATGGGAGCGGTGGAACATCTGCTTCATCGCGAGGCACACCAACTCTGGCTAGCGTGTCGCGATGATGCAGTGCGCTCGGGAATCTCGGCCCCGCCCCTCGTCCTCGCATATGTGTTTCCGAGGCAGCGGGACTGGGCGAACTCTCCAAATGCGAATTGCGGAGGCCTCACACCCAAAGCGGCTATCGCGCGAGAACGTGGGAAGATTGCTGCGCAGTGAACCGCGATTGGACCGGCGTCCACACTGCGCTCCTTTGCCGTTTTACGCGTACCGCACTTTCTTGCTTTCGACCGGAAGCAGACCGTTTGGCGGCGGTCACAGGACACAACATACAGTGCGCGAAAGGTTGACGCGCGTGGCTACGGCCCCAGCAGCGCCGCCGGCACCACGGCGATGCCATCCCGTCTCCTGTACGCCTCCGCCCCGGTTGTGATGACGATGGCATCAATCAGGTCGTCGCCGATTTCGCGCTGAAGCCAGTGCAGCTGTTTGACGTCGTCGTCGGTCACCACTGCTCCGAGCTTCACTTCAATGGCGAGCACCCGGTGGTCTCCCCGCACGACAATCAGATCGACCTCATGACGACCGTTGAACGTGCGCAGATGGCGGACCATCGACTCGGCAGCCTGGGCGTACACTCGCACATCGAGCGTGACGAGTGACTCGAACAGTCGACCGAGCATCGATCCGTCCCGCAGCGTGGCGTCATGGGGTCCAGGGCGATCGGCGACGCGCAGGGGCGTCGTGGCAGCAAGCAGAGCCGTTTCGGTGACACCCAGCAGTCTCGCCGCCAATGCGGGGTCTGCCAGCTGATGCTTGGGCGCCTGCATCAGCGGGGCAATCGGATTGCGTGAGGGAAGCCACGCTGGCACCGGGTCGATGATCCACAATCGCTCGAGGATTTCGCGATACTGAATCGTGGTGGTCTTCGCGGGCTTCTCACTCTCGCCGCCGGTAGCGGCATCGCGAATCGTCTCCAGCGATGCGGTGGTAGACGTGGCGGCTGCGTACGCGGTCATCCAGCGATGCAGCAGGTGGGGGCGGCGTACCGGCCAACCAAGTTCGGGAAAGTCGCGGTCGACAATGCGCGCCAGATACCCATCGAGCTGTGCTCGCAGGGCTCGACCGTGATACGCTCGCAGTCCCGGAAACCCCGAAGCCATCACCTCGCGCGTGTAGTCCGCGAGTGTCACCGCCGATCTGCCGGAGAGCGGCTGTCGTCCGCCCTGGAGCATGTGACCGAGGCTCACCGTCGGCGTCGCAACGCCGCGCTCGGTCAGTGTCATCGGCCGCATGCGAACCGACACGATCCGACCAGCACCCGAATGGGTAGGTGGCTGCTCGGGGTCAGCGGAGCCGGTCAGCAGATACTGGCTAGCCGTGCTGTTCGCATCGACAGCCCGTCGGACCACATCCCAGATCTCGGGCAGACGCTGCCATTCATCAATCAGGGTCGGTCGCGGACGATCGAGCGCCAATGTAGGATCGGCCGCAGCGATCGTCTGCTGCGCACGGTCGTCGAGTCGGAGCACTGACTGCGCGCGCTGCTCGGCCGTGAGTGTCTTGCCCACCCCTTTCGGTCCCTCGATCAGGATCGCCGGAAGGAATTGAAGGAGTTCATCGAGCTCGGCGTCGACGACGCGACGCTGGTACTTGGTCATCGGAGGCGGAGGCGGAGGCGTAGGCGGAGGCGGAGGCGGAGGCGGCGTGACGATGGAGATGCGGTTGACGGCGCGCGGTCACTGCAACAAGGTAGTCTGACAGTTCTCGTTACGCTACCATATTAACGGTCTTTAAGGTACCATTTTAGCGCGGCCCATCATACCATTCCATCTGGCATTTCACTAGCACATTCGCATTCTTTACACTACCATTCTACCATTGTTTACGCTACTGTTTTAGCGCACGAAGCGTGGCTTGGTAGACCGTCTTCAGCGTCCATCGCTACGACCTCAGCCAATGCCCCTTCGTAGATTCCGGTTCTCATGAGCGACCCCAATCTCTCGTCCTTCATCTGGTCCGTCGCCGATCTCCT
>JANLVM010000121.1:0-3061 GCA_031364015.1 Gemmatimonadaceae bacterium | reverse complement strand
AAACGATGGAAACGTCAAACGAGCGGGTGGCGCAGCGATAGCCTGAAGAAGCTGCCCGGTACGTTGCACACACTGCCGACCACCTATCGTCTCGCGATGGAAATGGCATTGCACGAAGAGTCTGAGCGCCGCGCCATGGATGGCGAACTGGCCGCGCTCGAACGCGCGTGGCGGGAAGCGGAGGAGATTGCCAAGATCGCCGACGATATGTTCGTGTCGCCCGCGATTGATGACGAGATGAAGCGGCTGCAGCAGCGGAAGGACGACGTTTAGCCCCTGACCGGGCCTATGCGTAGCGATGGTATAGCGCAGAGGGTACGTTCAGCCTTCTTGACGCGTATCCCAGGAGACAAAGCCATGTCCCGCGAGCCAGCGAACCATATCCATCCCGATCGGCGAGACTTCCTGAAGACGGCCGGCGCGGCCGCGGCTGGCATGTTGCTGCTGCCACAGTTCGAGGCAGCAGCCGGCACTTCGGGCAGCGCCGAATTCACACGTGCCCGACGCGCCGCCTGGACAGTGCGTCCGTTCGCGCTGACGCAGGTGAAGCTCTCGGAAAGCCTCTTCACACAGAAGCGCGACCGCATGCTCGCTTACGCGCGCGGATACGGTGGTGAGGCGGACGTGTTTGCGGGACCGGATCGCGTGCTCTCGATCTTCCGCGCCAACGCGGAGCTCGACACGAAAGGCGCTCAGCCCGTTGGGAGCTGGGAGAACGGCACCGGCTATTTGCGCGGCCACTACGCGGGGCACTTCATGAGCATGCTCGCGCAGGCATACGCAGGCACGGGCGACGCGATCTTCAAGCAGAAACTGGATTACATGGTGCGCGGCGTGGCGGAGTGTCAGGATGCGCTCGCTGCAGCAGCTCGCCGTCCCACGCCTCGTGCCGCCGGCAAGTTCGGCAGCGCGCTGCGACTTACCGGTTCGCCCATAGGCTTGGCCGAACATGTGGCGCTCCCGGCGGGTGTGGTAAGCGGGCTTCGCGATTTCACGATCGCGCTCTGGATCAATCCGGCGCAATACGACCGCGCGCGACTCTCGGATTCCCGAGCCAACGCCGATCAGGCGACGCTTACCAACGGCACGGCGGTCTTCGATTTCGGTTCGCCCAACCCACAGTTCGCCGAACCCGCGCTGACACGCATGTACCTCACGGTCCGCGCCGAAAATGACAAGCCGGTGCCGCGGTTCGCGATCACCACAAGCGGCGCAAACGGCGAACAGCGCCTTGACGCCGCGCAGCCTCTCGCTGTCGATCGCTGGACGCACGTGGCCATCACGCGCTCGGGAACGACGGCGACGCTTTACGTCGACGGCGAGCCCGTCGCGACCAACCCCAACATGACGCTCTCGCCCGCAGATCTCGGCGAGACTTCGGGCAACTGGCTGGGCCGCTGCCAGTTTCCGCAGCGCAACGTCTCGTATCTCAACGCGCAGCTCGACGAGTTCCAGATCTACGATCGCACGTTGACGCCGGCCGACGTGCAGTCGTTGATGACATCCGCTGGCGGCACAGTCGGCGGAGGCGGCGGCAACGTGCTGTGGTATCGCTTCGACGAAACCGACGGCGCGCGAGTGGTCGACGCGTCAGGCAAGGAACGACACGGCACCGTCGTCGCGCCTACCGACGGGCGGCGTCATCCCGGGTTCGTATCTGCATATCCGGAGACGCAGTTCATGCGGCTCGAGGAGTTCGCGACGTACGGCGGCAACCAGGGCATCTGGGCGCCGTACTACACGCTGCACAAGATCATCGCCGGGCTGCTCGATGCACACACGATGACCGGAAACGCGCAGGCGCTGGAGGTCGCATCGAAGATCGGCGATTGGACGCACAGCCGCCTCTCGAAGCTCCGCCCAGAGCAGTTCGACCGGATGTGGAACATGTACATCGCCGGCGAGTATGGCGGCGCCAACGACGCCTTCGCCAGCTTGCACGCGCTCCGGCGCGACAAGCCCGAGTACCTCACGGTTGCGCGCTACTTCGACAATCGCAACGTGAAGGACCCGACGGTGGCCGGCAATGACATCCTCGACGGGCGCCACGCCAATCAGCACATTCCGCAGTTCATCGGGTATCTGCGTGTGTTCGAGCAAAACGACGAGCGGGAGTACCACACAGCGGCGAAAAACTTCTGGGACATGGTGGTGCCGCACCGCGTCTATAGCCATGGTGGCGTCGGGGTCGGCGAGATTTTGCGCCAGCGTGATGCGATTGCGGGTTCACTCTACTCCGAGCCGACTAACACGAACCACGCGGAAACATGCGTCGTGTACAACATGCTCAAGTTGAGCCGGAATCTGTTTTTCCACGACCCCGACCCGAAGTACATGAACTACTACGAGCAGGGGCTCTTCAACCAGATCCTCGCGTCGCGGCGGGACTCCAATAGCACCACCAGTCCCGAAGTCACGTATTTCATCCCGGTGCGTCCGGGTGAGCGCCGGAACTACGGCAACGTGGGCACGTGCTGCGGCGGCACGGGGATGGAGAATCACACGAAGTATCAGGACTCGATCTACTTCCGCTCGGCGGACGACGCGACGTTGTACGTCAATCTCTACATCCCATCGACGCTCGAGTGGCGCGAGAAGGGATTCACCATCGAACAGACAACACGCTACCCGTACGAAGGAGCGAGTGCACTCACTGTGAACGGCAACGGACGCATGGCGCTTGCGCTGCGTGTGCCATCATGGGTTCGCCGCGGCTACACCGTCAGGGTGAACGGGGCTACACAACGGATCACCGCCACTCCAGGTCGCTACGTCACCATCGACCGTCAGTGGAAGACAGGCGATCGCGTCGAGATCGCGATGCCGATGAGTTTCCGCACTGAGCGCACCATCGACAATCCGGCGATCCAATCAATCTTCTACGGCCCAACGCTTCTGACCGTGCAAGCCCCTACCGTGGGCAACACTCTCGAGACGGGCCTCGTTGACGTATCGCTATACCAGCACTTCAAGCTCACGGGCGACTTCGGCTCGGCGATGACGCCGGTGGCGGACAAGCCGCTGCACTTCAGCGCGAACGGCCAGACGCTGGCGCCGTTCT
>JANLVM010000059.1:0-2777 GCA_031364015.1 Gemmatimonadaceae bacterium | reverse complement strand
GCTGGTCGTACGCACGGTTCACACTCTCACCACGTGCGCCTGCCCCGTTGCCGGGCGCAGACGATGCATTGCTTTTAGGATCGACTACCATGGGGCAATCTATCAGGTTCAGAAATGTCTCGTGTCGGTCAGCGGAGCCGCTTCATCAGCCACTCCACCAGGGTTCCCACGACCTCGGGCTCAACGCGCGGGTTCACCAGTTTCGAGTAATTGCCGGGGAAGCCCACCTTGTCGTACACGAAGAGATGATTCATCTCGGGGAACACCTTACTGGTGACGTCTTTGTTGCCGGCGGCTCGGAATGCCTTGGCAAGAACGGGCACCTGTTCCGGCGTCACTTGCTGATCTGTCGCGCCATTCAGGATGAGTACCGGGACCTTCACCTGCCGGGCCGTCGCCAGCGGATCGTACGAGAGGAAATAGTCCATCCACGGATTCGACGCCTTGAGCGAGTCGATGGTCGCTGGGATACCCTTGATACGCTCGGCCCGCTTTGCTGCGGTCAGTGCCGTGTCGTTATTGGCAAGGTTAGCGAGCTGGAAGGTGAGGATCTCGTGTCCTCCCTTGCCCGGGCCGGCGAGCAGAACGATGCCTTTGAGGAACGGCTCCTTGAGCGCGACGAGCGGTGCGATGAGACCGCCTTCGCTGTGCCCCACGAGGCCGAGCTTTGCCCCGTCGATCTCGGGCCGGGTGCGCAGGTAAGCGAGCCCCGCGCGGATGTCTTCCGCGAAGTCAGCACTCGTCGCCGTCGCATGATTGCCCTTCGACTCGCTGATGCCGCGATCATCCATGCGCAGCGTGGCGATTCCCCGGCGGGCCAGCGAGTCGGCAATCTGCCGGAATGGGCGAAAAGTACTGGTAGCATTGAGTGGCTCATCGCGATTCTGTCCGCCCGAGCCTGTAATCGTGACAATGGCCGGTACTGGCTTCTCCCTGCTGGCACCCTTCGGTAGCGTGAGCGTACCGGCGAGCGTGTGCCCCATTGGTGTGGTTACCGTGACGTTGACCGCCGTGTACGGCGCATCCTTCGGCGCCGAATAGTCGACTGCGGGTGGCGTGCTCGCGCGCCGCGTGAACGTGACCGGCGAACCGACGAGATCGGCGACCAGTTCATTGACCTTCGATGCGGGTGACACCTGGAACCGCAGGAAAAATGGGGGCAATACCGGTGTGTCGAACTTCACCCGGAAGTTGTCGGCGTTCCAGTACTCGAGCTGCCCACGCCAGGTCGGGCCGAAGGTCAGCTGCAGCGCGCCGCTCCCCTCGGTCACGACTATCTCTCCGTGCAGGCTGTCCACATAGGTGCCCGCGTACTCCGTCAGAGAGAGCGACGGCTTGCCACCAGCGACCTTCTGCGGCGTTCCGGCCCGCTTCTGCGCCTCCGCCGCGCGCACACGTGCCTGCTCAAGCCGCTTGTATGCTTCGCCACTCCAGTCGCGCTCCGGCGCCTGCAGCGTCAGGTCGAACACCTTGCGCATGAGCGCGGCGGGAAGCCCCGTGCCATTCATGTTTGTAAGAATGACGAGGCCGAACTTCTCGTCCGGCAGCATGGCTACGAGCGCGGAAAATCCATCAACATTGCCACCGTGGTGCAGGACTTCACGACCGCGGTAATCCTCGAGGAACCAGCCAAGTCCATAGGAACTGAAGTGAGTTTCGGGATTAAATGCGCGCGACGCCGAGTCGATGCGGATGATGGTTTGCGGAGTGTGCATCTCCTCGACCTGGCGGCTGCTGATCAGGCGCTTGCTGCCGATCACACCGTTATTGAGCTGCAGCCGCACCCACTGCGACATGTCCAGCACATTCGAGTTGATTGATCCGGCTGGCCCAGCATTGTCGATGTTGCGCCACGCGATTGCGCGCACCACGCTGTCCACTTCGGCATGCGGCGAGGCCACATTCATGCGATGGTCGAGCCCTCGGATAGTTGTACTCGACGCGGTCATGCCCAGCGGCGTGAGCAGTCGCTGTTGCACAAAATCATCCCAGCTCATTCCCGACACTCGCGCGGCGATCTGCCCCGCGGCGATGTACATGATGTTCTGATAGCCGAACTGTGACCGCAAACTCCACGACGGCTGCAGGAAGCGCACACGGCGCACAATCTCATCACGATCGAAGCCCGATCCGTACCATGCCAATTCACCGCGCGCGAGTCCACTGCGATGCGATAGCAAGTCGCGCACGGTGATCTCGCGCGTGGCGTACGGGTCGGCCAGTTGGAAGCCGTTCAGGTACTTCGAAGCCGGGGCATCGAGCTCAACTTTCTTTTCGTCGACGAGCATCGCGATGGAAGCCGCCGTGAACGCCTTCGACGAGGAGCCAATCGCAAAGATGGTGCGTTCGTCGACCGGTGTCCCCTTCGCGACATCCTGCACCCCGTAGCCTTTCGCGTAGATGATCGAGTCATTACGCACGATGGCGATGGCCAACCCTGGCACCTTCCACGTCTTGATGGCGCCGTTCACATACGCGTCGAGGCCGGGGAACGGTTCGCGCGATTGCGCGGAGAGCGCCGCCGGCAGGACTGCCATCAGCAACGCGGCGATGAATCGGGAGACACGAGGCATTGCGCTGGTCACGGCACGATCGGGCTGGGGGTGACGATCGACATCTGGATAAACGAGGAAAAGTTCGGCGAGCGATAGATACGTTGGCTGGCTGTGCGGAAGTCCGACGCCTTGGCCTTGAAGATGTTTGGCACGAACGTCTGCGGATTGCGATCGATCAGTGGGAACCAGCTGCTCTGCACCTGCACGCGGATCTTGTGCCCC
>JANLVM010000034.1:0-2765 GCA_031364015.1 Gemmatimonadaceae bacterium | reverse complement strand
GCGACGACCTTGACCACCACTTTGCGCCCCAGCGCCACCTCGTCGGCCACGAAGACGCGCGACATCCCACCGCCACCGAGCTCGCGCTCGAGTGCGTAGGCGGCGCCTAACGTGGTCTGCAGCTGTGCGCGGAGGTCGTCCGTCAACGCGACACCGTCATCGGCGCTAGGCCGTGACCTGCGGCGTAATCCGAGTGCTGCCGGGTGTGCACCCCGACCACCCCAACCGGGCGCCCATCGGACGACGTAGTGGTTTGCTCGCGACGAGGTCGCGGAGAGGAGGCGACGATCACCATTCTCCCGGCCCTGGATTCACCGGCGATCTGGTTGCGGTGGGGTGATGTCAAGCGAAGGAAGGCGAATGGGGTCGGCGTGCGCCCCCAATAAGGCTCAGAACGCCTAGGTTCCGCATCGGGCGGGAGCGCTTTGTCGCGATACCGGACGCCGGCTGCGCACCAGACGCTGCGCATCGCCCTGTGCCGCCCTGTCGGCGATGATTGCTTGCCTGACGCGGTGTCCCCCTCTTGGATGAAGGCGACGGCTTCCAGCGCTTTGGCCCGATCGACGATGCCGGGCAATGCCAAGTCGGCTTTCCAAATCTGGACGAGAGCGCGATACGTCCAGCGTGAGCGGCGGCAGTGACTGCGGCTACCCGCGCAGTAACTGCGCTCCTGAAAGGCGCGCGGCCTTACGATCGAAAGTGACCAGCCCGGCCAGATCGGACTGATAGCCCGCATGGATCAGGCGATCAACAAAGCCGGCGCCTGCGGAACGCTGAACTACAGTGTCGAGCGCACGAGTGGCCGCCGCGCTGATATGCATAGGGCGCGCACGCCCCAGTTCGATCAGTGCACGCGCCGCGCGCTCATCGTCCACACCATAGTGCGTCGTCAGGGCGAAGAAGCTTTCGGCGACCGCCACATCGCTGATCACACACTCCCCGCGCTGTTCGGTCACGCTCGCGATGAACACCCGAGCCGCAGCTGCTTCCGCTTCTGGCGTGCCCATTAGCAGACGCAGCACGACCGAGGTGTCCAGACCGAATCGCATTGGACGCACCAACTATCTGGAACGCCGACGGCGCTGAGGCGGAGGATGCGCCGCTCCATCGGATGGTGACGACGCGCGACCGCGCGCAATACTCTCACGAATCGACTCCATGTCATGGACACCGACGGCGCCAGCGGCGTACGGCTTCAGCACTCCAAAGTAGGCCCGGTCGTCGTCCGGCTCACTCACCCGCGTCATCGGTGTGGCAAGCACCAGCTGCACACCCTCGGCCACGAGGTCGCGCACCGTCCGTCCACGCAGTGCGGCCTCGGCCTTGAGGCGCCGATAGAGATTGGGATCGAAGTCGATGGTCGCTTTCATGCTTGCAAGCTAGTATGGTTTGCTTGCTTCACAAGTCATCGAGAGAGGCGTTGGCAAGGGGGCAGCCGCCCAGGCACGAGAATCACCTTCGGCAGAGCCTTGCTGAGCAAATGCCGGACCGCCAATATTTTCGCCAACCCACGCTCCGGAGTCCTCTTGCGAGTCGCCGTCGCTGCGATGGCAGCGCTGTTTCTCAACGCCCCCGTGCTTGCACAGTCGCGCATCTCCGTACAGGAGACGCGCGACGTCGTTCCCGCCGATGCCAAGGTTGAACAGTTCACGCTGACACGCGACGGACGCCGCACGTACTACACCACGCCGGCAGGCGGTCTCTGGCTTTACGATCACGACAGGAAAACCGCCGCGCGCGTGACCAATGCAACGCTCTGGGATCTGGCGGTCTCTCCAAGCGGCGACGCACTCGCCTACACCAAGAGCGGCGACGATCGTCGGCAGCAGTTCGTCTGGGTGCTGCCGATCGTTCCAGCCACGGGGCTGGCGGCGGCCGCCGAGCGTCGCGTGAGTGCGAGCTCGGGCGATGCGCCGGCGATCTCCCCGGATGGACGATGGATCGCATTCGCGCGCGACGATGAGACTGGCGTCGGGCAGAGTATCGTGGTCGTCCTGATCGCTGGCGGTAAGGAGCGCGTCGTCGCGCCTGCGCAGCCGGCGGGCATCCGCAACATCCGCTGGACGCCCGACGGCAAGACCCTGTATTTCGGCGTGAACGCGCCCGTGCCGTTCACCTGCGCCGAGAGTTGTCTCACGCTGACGCGCCAAGCTCCGCTGGTCAGGGCGAGCATTCGTCGCATCGCGATTGCGGGGGGGCTGGTGACGACGATTGCCTTGACGAACAATCCTTTTCCCGGGCTCTCCCCCGACGGGAGGATGCTCGTCTTCGGCGACACGACGAGGCGGGGTGGGTTCGTCGTGAGCGATGCCAGTGGGCGACGGCTGGACACGCTCACCTTTGCCGCGGGGCACACGCCTATCGCTTGGTCCAACGCATCCACGGTCCTGACGATGGCGTCCGGAACGGTGCAACGGTTGGGCACCGTTCAGCTCGAGAGTGGCGCGGAACAGCGCACCACGCTGCTCGCGACGACGGATTTCTCTCGGGAGCCCGTGTGGACGCCGGATGGACAGATGGTCGCCATGCTGCAGTTCCCGTCCGACCGGGACGGGGCCACGTTGCGTCTCATGAAGCGCAACGGCACGTCGCCACGCGTGATTCGGCTACCCGCTGGCGGGTATTGGTCCGGCGCGTGGACCGCGGACCAGAAATGGATGATCTTCACACGCTTCCAACCAGATGGGTCGCAAGCGATCACGGCGGTCGAGATCGCGACGGGGAACACGAAGGAGCTGCGTCTGTTGGCTGAGAGTCAAGGGTGG
>JANLVM010000022.1:0-3672 GCA_031364015.1 Gemmatimonadaceae bacterium | reverse complement strand
CAAACGCGTGTGACGCGTCGAGCCGCGACCACTGTCGCGGTCCATCGCCATGGGTTCGCGTGGCGGTGAACAGACCGCCCGCGTCGCGGATCACAGTCCCGGCTGAGTCTTCGCTCGGGCCCTGCGCGCTGGACACCGTCGCCGTAGTCCGGGTAATTCCGCCGCCATTCCACCAGCGCACGTTGGCCGCGAACGGAGTCGCCGCTGGCTCTATCGAGCGAAAGTCTACCACTCCGCCGGCCGCGTTTCCGTACAGCGCCGCCGCAGTGCCTCGCACCACCTCGAGACTTCCCACGCTCTCGAGCTCAAGCCAGTCAATCGGCGTCTGTCCGTCTGGTAGCGAGAGCGGAATTCCATCGCGCAACACGCGCACGCCGCGCACACCGAATGCCGAACGCGCGCCAAACCCACGCACGGTGAGTCGCGGGTCCTGCGACGGATTGGCTCGTTCTTGAACGACCACGCCCGGGACGCCTAGCAGCAGGTCCGCCATGGACACGCGGCGCTGCCCCGGGCGTTGCGCATCGGGCACCACGCGCGTGGTGGCAAAGGGGAGCTCGAAAGGCGACCGCGCCCCGTCACGGGACACCGTGACGGTCACTGGGCGGAGTAATGTGCGCGCCGCAGAGTCGGCTTTCGGCGTGCTCTGCGCCAGAGACGCGGCCACCGGAAGCAATGCCAGTATCGCCGCGCATCGGAGAGAAATATGGGGGTTCAGCACCGATGGACTCTGTCGTCCCGCGCGCCAAATGTCGAGCCCGCAACTACGGGCCGTGCCATCCGCTGCTGGAACGTCTTACCGCGTGCCTCGGCACACCGGGGCTCGCTCGAATCTATCCTCGTCCATTAACTCGCCAATTCTATCGCAAATCAGGCCCGACTCCTCGTCGCGAAGTGAAATGAACCAATGCGACGCATCGGCGTTCGACCCATTGACCCGCTGGCGAGCCCCCAGCGTCACGCCTTGTTGGCGGAGTTCCGGCCACGTCGCGAAGCGCCCGGTGACGCTTAGGAACTCCGACTGCCGCCGGTGGACCACGGCAAAGGTTTGGCCCATGGCGGCCTTGGCGCGCGACTCTGCTGACGCATTGGCAACGGTGATCGACAAGAGCGCCACCGCCCCGACGACGAAAATTCCGATCAGTCCAGACACGACGCGCCGATCGCGCACCTCGCGCGCATCACCTGCTGGCAGACTGGCGATGGTTTTGCGGGCGGGGTTCGGCATGCTGTGATCAAGACGCGCGAACCGTCCGCAACGCAATTTCTCCGTGATCTCAGTCGGTGACGCCGCCCGACAAGTGTCGTTCGGCGAGTGCGTCACCGACCACGCGCCGCTCGCGGGCGTTCCCCGCGCGAAGCACATCGACCATGGCGAGCAGTTCATGCATCCTGGCGTCGCGCAGCGCGACTGCGGGTACGTTTGGGAACAGCGGCACCAGTGAGTCGCCTCGTGTGGTTCCGCGATCGCTCGACCACACCAGATTCCGGGGGATATCGCTGCCGGCGAATAGCCCGGCAACCTCTGGATGTGTCCACGCGGTGGCCAGCCCAATGCGCTCCGGACCATGGACGCCGGGGAACGCGTACCGAGCACCGTGCAGCAGGAACTCCTTGAACGCCGCCCGCACCACGGTGCGGCTTGTCGCCTTGCACAGTCCGGACAACTGCAATCGCGCGACCGATCGGTGCACGGCGCTCGTGCTGGTCACTAACGCTTCAGCCAGTGGCTCATACCGCTCCTCGGGAACGAGCAGTAAGCGGAGCGCCACGGCAATGTCAAACGGTCGGAGAGTCGGCTGCGACGGCAATGACGACGAGGAGTTGGAGGATCGAGACGCCGAACAGGCGATTCCCGGGACTGAACAGCATGCCCGCAGACCGCAGAGGTGATCGCTGCCAGCTTCTGGAAATTCTAATGCGTATCGCCCGTGAAGGCGACCAGTACCTCATCGGTACGCGTGGGCAATGGCGCGAGAAAACGCCGCTGGCGCACGACCCGTAGGTCGAACAGTTTTCACCGATGACTTCCCGCACCTTGATATTTCATGCCGTGCCGGAGTTTCCGCGCGGATTTCGTTGCGCCAGTCGAAACGTGGGTCTCAAGCCGACCGCACGCGACCTGACACTGTTCGCGAGCGATGTTGATGCTGCGGCCGCAGCGGTGTTCACCCGTAATCATTTCCCTGGGGCGCCCACTATTCTGGGACGCGAGACGATCCGCAGTGGCCGACTCCGCGCGATCATCGCCAATAGCAAGGTGAGCAATGTCGCGACGGGACTTGAGGGTGTGGCGAACGCCCGACGGATGGCGGCCGCAGCCGCTACGGAGTTGGGCACCACCGCCGACCGCGTGCTGGTGAGCTCCACCGGTGTGATCGGCGTACCGTTGCCCATCGAGAAGATCGAGCGAGGTGTGGTCGGCATGTCGGCCGATCTGCAGAGCAATCCGATCATCGGCGCCGAAGGCATCATGACCACCGACACGCATCCCAAAGCACTGTCGGCACGCGTCGACAACGCCACGATTACCTGGGTTGCCAAAGGCTCGGGCATGATTGAACCGAACATGGCGACCATGCTCGCGTACATTTTCACCGACGCCAGGTTCGACGCGCCGACACTGCACCGCCTGCTGCGCGCTGCGGTCGCCCCATCGTTCAATGCGCTCTCGGTGGACACCGACACCAGTACGTCGGACACCTGCGCCATTCTGGCGAATGGACTGGCTGGGGCGGTCGATGAAGCGGCATTCGCCGAGGTCCTCCAGGCGGGTTGCGTGCGCATGACGGAAATGCTCGCCCGCGATGGTGAAGGCGCGACGCGTCTCATCCGCGTGACGGTCGGTGGAGCACGCACTGATGGGGAGGCGCACACCATTGCCAAGTCGATTGTCAACTCGCCACTGATCAAGACCATGGTGCATGGTGCCGATCCGAACGTGGGTCGTTTGCTGATGGCCATCGGCAAGTGCTTCGACTGTACGATCCGCCCCGAATCGACGTCGGCCTCGATCAATGGCTTTCCGGTGGTGGCGCGGGGCGAGCGTTTGACCTTCGACGATGCCGAGGTGCGCGAAACCCTTGCGCGGGACGTGGTGGACCTGGAGGTCACACTGGGCGTCGGCGACGGTCGCGCGCGCGCCTACGGCTGCGATCTGACGGAGGGGTACGTCGAGGAGAACGCCGCGTACTACAGCAGTTAACCGCCGTGGTGGGACCTTCAACTGCAGTGGTAGTACTTCAACCTGTAGCCAGTGCCGCGTGCACCAGTTCCACCAACGCGCGCAGCTCGATGGGCTTTTCCACCATGGTGTTCACTTGCGCCCGATCGCGCATCTCGAGCGACACGCCATCGGCGTACCCCGTGACCATGATCGCCGGCACTGCGACCCCCGCCGCGCGCGCGCGGACCAACATCTCGATGCCATTCATCTCCGGCATGGCGAAATCGGTGACAATGCAGTCGCACTGCAAGGCGCGACTCGCCAGCGCCTCCAGCGCTTCGCCCGGTGCGGAGAACAGCGTGACATCGTAGTCCGCACGCTGGAGGGCCATTTGCAGAAGGCGTCCGACGGCCACATCATCGTCAACCACGAGTACTCGTCTTCCGCTGGCACCAGCGGCGAGCACGGAGCCCGCGACATGCGCGTCGCTCGCCGAACCCGCCGCG
>JANLVM010000012.1:0-2922 GCA_031364015.1 Gemmatimonadaceae bacterium | reverse complement strand
GCGTCAACGACGGAGTGCCTTCCACGGCACAGGCGCCGTTTGGTGGGGTGAAGCACTCCGGGATCGGTCGAGAGGGAGGGCGGTGGGGCATCGAGGAATATCTCGACGTGCAGTATGTCTCGATGGGGATAACGCCGCAGGTGTAACGAGAGTGGTTGAGAAAGTGCAGGCACCTGCATCCGAGCGAGCGGAGCGGGCCTTCATTGCCCGGGGCCTCGCGGTCCCCGCCTATCGCGCCGAGGCTACTACGTACAACAACGACGAGTACTCGCTGTACGTCATGTGCGACTTCGTGATGGCCGACCCGCCGTTCAATGGGTCGCTGCTGTTTCTTGTTCATCGCGCGCTCAATAGTGACGATAACAAGCGCCAACGCTTGAGTTACGCTCAGCAAGGTGCAACGCGCCAAGCCTCGACGAAGGAGATGATCACGTCGTTCGAGATAGTCTTGCCTGCCGCTTCCATCATGTGGCAGTTTGGTGAGTTGACGGAAATCATGTTCCGTCAGGGTGAGAATCTTGCACTTCGAAGTGCCAAGCTCCGCATCGCCCGCGACCTTCTCCTCCCACGCCTCATGTCCGGCCAGATCGCCGTATGACGGTCGAAGACCAGCACGTCGAACGAAAATCGTTGCGCCTGGTCACCGGGCGGTCGCCCGACTGGTCGGCGGTCGTGAATTCGTGCGTCTGCTTCGCCAATGGCGCCGGAGGTCGCCTCCTCGTCGGTATCGAGGATGGCGCGACGTTGCCGCCCACGGAGCAGCGAATTCCCACAATGCTCCCCGATCTCCTGCGTCGGCGTATCGGCGAGCGGACGGTGAATGTCCAAGCCCTCCCCGTCGTGCAGCGAGCGTCAAACGGAGGGGAGTATCTGGAGATCGTCATCCATCGTTCGTCCGGCGTGGCGTCGACCAGCGACGGACACTACTACCTGCGTGTAGGCGACACCTGCGTTCCGATCCGCGGCGACGACGTGATGCGCCTGGCGATGGAGCGTCCGGGGCGTCCATGGGAGTCGATGGACGCGGCGGTCCCCTGCGGCGAGGCCGATGCGATGCAGCGCCAGCGCTTCGTTGACGCCATCCGGACGTCTGATCGGGCGAAGGCATCGGTGAGGGAGAAGGGCGACGACGAGCTGCTCGTACATTACGGCCTCGCCGTTGGCGCGACGCTGACGCACCTCGGCGTGCTGATGATCGGCGCTGCGCCGCACCGTCGTGCCTTTGGCACGTCGCCGATCGTCCAAGCGATCCGCTACGACGAAGCGGGGCGGAAGATCAACAAGTGGACTTGGGATGACGGGACGCTCTCCCCTGTCGAGCTGCTCGATGCCATCTGGCGAGAGATCCCCGATTTCCGCGAAAGCTACGAGGTGCCGGAGGGGATGCTGCGCCCGAAGGTCGCGGCGTACGACGAGAAAGTGGTGCGCGAGCTTCTGGTGAACGCGATCGTTCACCGCCCCTACACGCAGCAGGGCGACATCTTCCTCAACCTCCACCCCGACCGGCTCGAAGTGGTCAATCCCGGGCGGCTCCCGCTCGGCGTCACACCGCGGAACATCCTGCACGCGAGCCGTCGCCGAAACGAGGCACTCGCGCGCGTCTTCCACGACCTCGGCCTCATGGAGCGCGAAGGGAGTGGATTCGATCTCATGTATGACGTTCTCCTCTCGGAAGGGCGTCCTGCTCCGGTGCTGGAGGAAGGGATTGACTCCGTGAAGGTGACGATCCAGCGCCGTATCCTCAAACCCGAAGTCGCGCGCCTCATGGCCGAGGCGGACGCACGGTTCCAGCTCACCCAGCGCGAGCGAATCACCCTCGGAGCGTTGGCGCAGAGCGAGGGGATGAATGCCCGGGAGCTTTCCGCCCTGCTCGAGACAGATGGCTCCGGGAGCATTGATTCGTGGTTCGGACGCCTCCTCGGCTTCGGTCTGGTGCGCACGGCTGGGCGCACGAAGGGAATGCGGTACTTCGTCGCCCCCGAGGCCGTTCGCGAGGCGGGGGTGCGAGTACCGACGACGCTTCGACGCATTGAACCGCACGTGCTTGAGGTGCTCGTCTTGGAAGACCTCCGCCGTCATCCACGAGCGCGCATCTCGGAGATCTCCGGGCGCATCGGAAAGGAGGTCAGCCGACCCCAGCTGAAGCGGGCCCTTGCACGATTGGTACGAAGTGGAGCCGTGACGATGGAAGGAGCGTCTAGGTCGGTTCGCTATGCCTCCGTGGCCATGCCCTGATTGGCTCACTTGGTGGGGAAATGTGGGTCGCGAGCCGATACGCGAGCCAGAATCCGGGCCACTGATCCTGTAAACTGCTGTCAGACAAAGGCTTGTATTTGGCTCACCGAGGTTGGAATCCGTTGCCAGTGAGCCAAGAGCGAGCCAAGAACGAGCCAATGTGAGCTGATCCATTTCCGACACGTCATCACACCGAGCTCCTGCGCTTGCCGACGTCGATCACCATGGGTACGAGTCGCTCCGCAGTGGTGCTTTCTTCGTCCATCACGAGCGCGACGATCTCCTTGTGGGTCTCAGCAACCTCGGCATCATGCTGGTACGTATCTGCGTGCGTGGCCGACTGAGCCCCTACTATCCCTTCATCTTCTCCCACGAGTCGCGCAGCGTCACGGTGCGATTGTAGACCGGCTTTCCCGCCGCAACCGATGCCTCGGCGTCGTGCACAAAATATCCGGTGCGCTCGAACTGATAGCGCGAGTCCGGCGCGTCGTTCATCACACTCGGCTCAATCTTTGCGTTAGGCACCACGACCAGCGAGTGCGGATTGAGGGCCGAGAGAAAGTCCTTTCCCTCTTCCACCGCGTCGGGATCGGGTATGGAGAAGAGACGGTCGTATTGACGCACCTCGCACTCCACCGCGTGTTTCGCCGACACCCAGTGAATCGTGCCCTGGACCTTGCGGCCGTC
>JANLVM010000007.1:0-11918 GCA_031364015.1 Gemmatimonadaceae bacterium | reverse complement strand
GACGGCCGCACCCGAGATCGGGAAGCGCGTGTCAATCGGTTTCAGACCGATGCCGAGTGTCCCGTGTTCCTGATCAGCTTGAAGGCCGGTGGACATGGGCTCAATCTCACCGCTGCCGACTACGTCTACCTGCTCGATCCGTGGTGGAATCCTGCCGTGGAAGCGCAAGCCATCGATCGGGCGCATCGCATTGGTCAGTCGCGTCACGTGATCGCGACGCGGTTGATTGCCCGCGACACGATTGAGGCCAAGATACTCCAGTTGCAAGAGTCCAAGCGTGCCCTTGCCGACGCGATCTTGACCGCCGACAAGGGGGTGCTGGCGTCGATCGGTCGGGAAGAGCTGGAGCTGCTGCTGGCGTAGCGGCTTGCGTTACTGCTTGAGTCGCAGTGTTCTCAGGTTCTTGTCCGCCACAATGTCCTTCTCGTAAAACGGCAACCGTAACCACTGCCCTTTCGAGTACAGCCGTGTCTGATCGGCGAAGTAGGGCGACGCCGGATTGTCCGACTGCGAATACGTGAGGATGCCCCGTGGGTCGACGGCACCATCGGCGGTCCAGCCCACCACCTGGATGTAGCTATTGCCGTGCAGGATGGGTGTGTACCCGTCTTCCTTGAGCTCGGTGGTAATCACACTCCACATGCCGGTGCCGCCCTCGCCACCAGGAATGGGAATGCGCTCGCCGTTCTTTTCGTCGTACTGGATGCTGCCGAGTGTGGCATCGAGCGCGATACCCAATTGCGCCAGGCGCTGTTGCGTCTGCGCCAACGCACGACGAAGTCCCTCGCGCACGCCCGGTTGCTCAATGGCCAGACTGCGCGGGGTGGTGGCCGCTTCCGTCGCATTGAACGGCACGCGATACAAACCCGGGATGCGCACGGCCGCGCGCCAGAACTCGCGCCACACGTGCCCGCCGCGACTGTCCACCGTTTCCTTGCGATTCCATTGCGCCAACGCGCGGCACGCAGGCGAGATATCGACGCTACCGGTCGATAGCACGACCGCTTCTACGGGAGCCACACACAGCAATAGCACGTCGTCCAACAGCAGTTCCGCGCCATAATTGCGATGACTGAACAGCATGTCCTGTAGCGTTTCCGGGGTCGCCTTTTTGCCTCCCGCTAACGCTTCCGCAATGAACGACAGTCCCGCTCGTGTGCGCAGACTGCGCGTGGTTCTTTCGGCCCCGATGATCGGTGAGTAGCCTTCCAACGGTGAGAGGGGGCTTGACAACCAGTGGCTGTCGTTGGCATTGCTGACCACGTCGTCACGGCGAAGTCGCGGCATGGCCTGCGCCGGCATGGATCCGGCCACCGCCGAGCGTGCATCGTTCTTCCATTCGCACGTGGGATCGGCTCCGTTGAGCACGATCACCTGCGCGGGGATGCCTGCCGGCCTCACGCGACATTTGTCGAGCAGCGCGGCATCGACATTGGGCACCACACTCAAGTCGGCGTAGTACGCGGTGCCATTGCGGTCGGCGGCCACCGTATTGGTCCAGGAGACGCCCTGGAGGCCAATCGCGGCCTCAACGTCGTCGATGGATCGGGCCTTGTTCAATGCATCGTACGTGATAGCGCTGCGATCGTTGGACAGATTCACATCGCGCACGACGTACGCGCGCGACGCGGTCCACGGCAGTTGATCGGAAACCACCACCGGTCCGTAGTGCGACAGGTACACCGTCTGTGTATGGTTGACGGGCGTGGCGCTGTCGCCCTTTACCGCCACGTTCACGGTAACCCGCGTCATCGAGCGCCACCCTTCACCATACCGGTACTGGGTGGGATCGGTTGGATTGAGGTCGAGCGCATAGATCGTCGACCGAAGTCCGGTGGACACGGTGTGACTCCACGCGACGTCCTTATTAAACCCGATCGCGACTCGGCTGGTGCTATACAAACTCACCCCCATGACGTCGACCTCACCGGGAATGGTGGTGTGAATCATGTGAAAGCGCGATGAACCTTGCCACGGATAATGCGGGTTGCCTAACAACAGGCCGCGTCCCGATGCGGTGACGGATTTACCCATCGCTACGGCGTTGCTGCCAATGCCATCGGGTGCATCAAAGTCGGTGGACAGGTCACTCACCTTTTTTCCCGGAGGAGCGGCGTTGGCCATCTCCTTTTGAAATCGGCCAAGCCCGTAGCGAATACCAACACCGATTGTCAGGCGCGTCACGTCGTCGGCGGTGAGTGGCCGCACCCACGACGCATTGCGACACTCGGTGGGAAGGGTGGCGCGGTGATCGCGCAGATACCGATTGTACCCCGCCACGTAGCCAGCGGAAAATCGATTGCCTGTAGCGCTTTGGCCGCGACTGAATGCTTTCACGGTTGTGGCGTCAAGCACGGCGCGATGAAAGACGTCGCTTTCGCGATTGCCGTCTGCCGCACGAAAGTGACGCGACAGGTCACCATTCACCATGACGACGTCGCGGGCGATCGTGCACACCGCGTCGGTCGCCGTGGCGTAGGCGAATCCGTAGCCCAAACTTCCCCACTCGTTGGCCTTTACGTGCGGGATGCCGTAGCTCGTCCACCGGATCTCGGTTTGGTAGCGAGGCGCCTTCTGCGAGAACACGTCGCGAGCGGTGCCAACGTACAGCGCGCTTAACAGCGGGACGATCCGTATCGCGCGACAGCCCATCGTCCGGTATGCGTTGATCATCATGGTGGTAGTGATCCTCTCAGGGGTGCTTTCGCGGCAACATGCGCTTGCCGAGGGTGACAATACCGACGGCCAATCCACCGGCGACAATGCCGACGATTGCGTCGATCAGGATGTTGATGATTCCCACAATCAGCGGACCGGCCGTCCCGATGCCGTCTGTCAGCGTGTCCATTGCATGTTCAAGTGCCGGTATGCCATGCACGATAATGGTGCCGCCCACCGTGAACATCGCTGCGGTACCAAGTATGGACAGGCTTTTCATCAGGTACGGAGCGCCACGCAAGAGTCCCGAGCCGATACCTCGCTGCACGGCGGCACCGGCGCTGGTGCCCGACCGTCGGTGCAAGCGAAGACCCAAGTCGTCCAATTTCACAATACCCGCGACCAGCCCGTATACCCCGATGGTAACAGCGATCGCAACGAAACTCAGCGCCGCCACCTGAAGTCCGAAACTCTCGGTGGCCATGGTGCCCAGCGAGATTACTACGATTTCCGCCGACAAAATGAAATCGGTACGGATCGCTCCTTTGATCTTTCCTTTCTCGAAGACGACCAGATCGACCTCCGGATTGGCCACCGCGGCGACCAGCTCGGCGTGATGCTGTTGGTCTTCCGCGGGCCGATGCAGCAACTTGTGCGCGACCTTTTCGAATCCCTCGTAGCAGAGGAACACCCCACCGATCATCAGCAGTGGAAGCACGGCAGCGGGCGCAAACGCACTTACCGTCAATGCGGCCGGTACCAGAATCACTTTGTTGATCAGGGAGCCTTTCGCGACCGCCCACACTACAGGCAATTCACGATCGGCTCGCACACCCGACGCTTGTTCGGCATTGAGCGCCAAGTCATCGCCCAGCACACCCGAGGTTTGCTTGGCGGCCACCTTGCTCAACACGGCCACGTCGTCCATCAACGCGGCAATGTCGTCAATCAATGCTAACAGACTGGCGGCAGCCATTTGCTATGTTGTTGCGAGGTCCGGCAACGCAGACGGCTCGAAGTCGTCCCGTTTCTTGAGGTCCATCGACGCGCGTTTATCGGCGCGTGTGTCATTGAAGACGCAGGAGGCTGAGGGCGTGATCATCGGACGGGAAGTTAGCGTCGGACCCTGCCCAATGCCCGACCGCCGCAGGAACCTCTTGCGCTTTGTGATGTAAAGTGCTCTGTTACTATGGCACCGACGCCTCACCCTAGCCCTTCCGAACGTCGTATGGATATCGCTTCCCAACGGCCCGCCGAACTCGCGCTTGCGGATACGCCCGTGCCGGCACGGGCACTACGGCGCGCGACCGCCCGCCAGCTGGTACTTTCCGCCGGTGGCGTTGGGGTGATCGGTGATCTCGTGCTCCGCGCGTCAGAGCGTGGCATCAATCTCGCCGCCTATCTGGCACTCGTGGTCATCACGACCGGCGTCACGCTCATCGCGCATCGCGGTTCACTGCCCAAGCCGACTGCCAAGCTCCTCGCTATCGCGCTGCTATTCATTTGCCTGCTGGGGGTGCGCGACTCGTCGCCGCTCACCGTGTGGAATGTGTTGGCCGTGGCTGTCGCAATAAGCTGCGCGTTGGCCGCTGCCGATGGTTTTCGACACGTGGGTATGGTGCGCGTGCGCGATCTGATCGCTGCCGCGTGGGACTCGGCACGTGGTGCTGTTATCGGTGGATTCCTGTTTCTCCGGTACGATGCGCGCGACGCGCTTTCGATTTCCTCGACGCGCTTGTACGTGACGCGACTGGTGCTTCGAGGCCTGGCACTGGCCGGGGTCGTCGCGGCTGGATTCGCCATGCTGCTGGCAGTGGGTGATCCGGTATTCGCCAGCACGCTAGCCGTTCCGCTGCACTGGGATCCCGAACCGACTATCGAGCATCTGGTGATGATCGGCGTGCTCGGCTGGCCCATCCTTGGCCTGCAGTGGTCGGCAACCATCGGCCATGACCTCGCAGCTGATCGCCCGCAGCGCGTCACGTCCGATACGTGGTGGCCGCAGCTCAGTAAACTGGACGTGCTGTTGATACTGTCGGCGCTCAACGCGCTCTTCGCGATCTTCGTGCTCGTCCAGCTGCGGGTGCTTTTTGGCGGAACTGCTTATGTGCTCGCCACGACTGGCCTGACGATGGCCGAGTATGCGCGTAGTGGTTTCTTCACGTTGATGGCCGCGTCGGCGCTGGTACTGGTCACGTTGTTGGTGCTCAATGCCACGGTGCGCGATGCGTCCATCAATTCATGGAAAGCCTCGCGTCGCCTCTCACTTTCGCTCCTGGTGTTCGTGGGCGTGGTGTTGGCATCAGCCGCCACCCGTATGGCGCTGTACGTCGGCGCCTTTGGTGCGTCTATCGAGCGCTTCTATGCGTTCGGTGCCATGCTGTGGCTGGCCGGCGTGATGGTGTTGTTTGCCAGCACCGTGCTCCGAAACCGACCGCGCTATTTCGCCATCGGGACGTTGACGTCAGCCTGGGTGTCACTCCTTGCGTTGAACGTGGTCAACACCGAGGCGATCGTCACACGGATGAACCTGCAACGTGTCGCACCCGGAGTTTCCTTCGACGCCAGGTACGCGCTGTCGCTGGGCGCCGACGCCATTCCCGCACTGGTGAACGGTTTGGTGGCTGTGCCCGTGGCGGCGATGGCGACGCTTGATTTGAACAGCGAAACAAGCGCGTGTCACGTAGCCCGCGCGCTACTCGCCGACTGGGGCCCCGCGTCGGCACGCTCGCTTGCTGGATGGAATCTCAGTGTGTGGCGGGCGCGCCGGACGGTCGCCGCAAACGAACTGGCATTGCGACAACGCGCCTGTGTAGCACCAGCCTCGTCGGCACCCCGCAAACAATAGCGCGGAGAGCCCGAGGTACTACGTGGGCAATCGGTCTCGAGTGCCCAACAGCAATTCTATCGCGTCGGCGAGATGCTCTTCGGCAATGTGGTGATCGCCTCGCTCAACCCGCAGTCGCTGCGCCTTCATGAGCACGTCGGCCGCGCGGAATCCCTCGGGTACCTCGAACTTATAGCACGCCAGTTCGACCTTGAGACCATTCGGATCGTGCAGGTAAATCGAGTCCATAAACCCACGGTCGCGTTGGATAAACTCGATACCGTGGGCCTCCAACCGAGCCGGTGCCAGTGCGAACGTGGCGCGTGATACGTTGAACGCGAGGTGCTCCACGCACCCCACATCACGCGGTGCGTGACGGCCCGCATCGATTCGGGATTCGTCGGTAAACACGGTCAGCAATCGTCCGTCGCCCGGGTCGAAGTACAGATGGTTCTCCGCCGGCCTTCCCAGATTGGGTTGCTCAAGAATGAATGGCATACCCAGCACGCCCTGCCAGAAATCGATCGCGCTTTGTCGGGTGGAACCGACCAACGTGGTGTGGTGAACGCCTTGAACCTGAATGGTCTTCATCGGAGGCTACGCAGAATGGAAACGAACGCTCGCGAGCCCTCGATAATGCTTTCTCACGCAGGTCGGAGCAAGTCTTGGGCGTTGCCGCTGCCGATTCAACCAGTGCGCCGCGCGTCAGTGCGCCACGCGTCAGTGCACCACGCGTCAGTGCGCTGCGAACACCGCCCGTAGCTGCTCAACCGCCCACGCCAGGTCGTCCTTGCTCACCACCAACGGCGGAGAAAGTCGCAGCACGTAGTCGTGCGTCTCCTTGCACAGCATACCACGCTCCTTGAGCACCTCGCAGAACGGCCGCGCCTTTTCGGTCAGTTCAATCGCCACCATGAGGCCGCGCCCGCGCACCGCCTTGATGCTGGGATGTACCAAGGTGCGCACTTGACTCAAGAACCACGCACCCAACTCGGCCGAACGCTCTACCAAACGTTCGTCGTGCAGCACTTGCAATGCCGTGCGCGCAACAGCGCAGCCCAACGGATTTCCGCCAAACGTGCTGCCGTGCGAACCCGCGGTGAATACGCCCAACACCTCTCGGCGCGACACCACCGCCGAGACCGGGTAAAACCCGCCTGACAACGCTTTGCCGAGTACGTACATGTCGGGCTGCACATCGTCATGATCGCAGGCAAACATGCGACCGGTGCGACCAAGACCCGTTTGGATTTCGTCGGCGATAAGGAGCACATTCTGCGCTCGGCAGAGGTCTGATAGCTCACGCATGAATCCGTCGGGCGGCATCAGCACCCCCGCTTCGCATTGGATAGGCTCGATGAGCACGGCGCAGGTATTCGCCGTCATCGCTGCGCGCACGGCATCAATGTCGCCAAACGGCACGAGTGCGAAACCGGGTGCGAAGGGTCCAAAGTGCTCGCGATATGTCGGCTCTGATGAAAAGCCGACTATGGTAGTGGTGCGTCCGTGGAAATTATTCTCGAACGCGATGATCGTCGCCTGATTGTCGGGTATACCCTTCTCGCGATAACCCCACCGCCGCGCGGCCTTTATGGCCGTCTCCACCGCTTCTGCACCGGTGTTCATGGGCAACACCATTTCCATTCCACACAGCTGGGCCAGCTCTTCGCAAAACGCTCCGAGTTGTTCATTACGGAACGCGCGCGAGGTCAGCGTGACGCGCGACGCTTGCTCGATAAGCGTAGCCAAGATGCGCGGATGACAATGCCCCTGATTCACGGCCGAGTAGGCACTCAGACAGTCGAGGTAGCGCTTCCCTTCCACGTCGGTCACCCACGCGCCCAGCGCGCTCTCGATGACCAGATCGAGCGGATGATAGTTGTGCGCGCCCCACGCGTCTTCGCGTGCGATGCACTCGTCGGTCGCACTCAGTAGGGTCGCCGCGCCGGATAGCGTATCGGACATCGTCAAATCCTCGTTCAGAGAATGCGACGCCCGAAGGCGCTCGCGATCAGTTCAGCGGCCAGCTCGGCCGTGTGATTCTGTCGATCCAGAATCGGATTGATTTCCACCAGATCCATGGCCACGAGCGCGCCGGAATCGTGAACGATTTCCATCGCCAGGTGCGCCTCACGCAGTGTCGCGCCACCACGCACTGGCGTTCCCACACCGGGCGCTTCTCGCGGATCAATCCAGTCGGCATCGCACGAGAGATGCACGCCGCCGGTCCCGTGTGTCGCGATAGAAACCGCTTCGTCCATAACGGAGCGCAGGCCACGTTCGTCGATGTCCCGCATGGTGAATGCGTGCAGACCCATCTGCGCGATGTGGGCTTTCTCGGCGTTATCGAGATTCCGTAGTCCCACATACACCAAGTGATTGGGTAACACGGCTGGAAACGCCGTCGACAAATGCGACAACCGGTGGTCGCCAAGTCCAAGCAAATGCGCGACAGGCATGCCATGCACATTGCCGCTGAGGCTCGACGCCGGGGTGTTGAGGTCGGCATGCGCATCCAACCAGATCAGTCCAACGCGTTCGCCGCGTTCGGCCATCGCCGTGGCGGTACCGGCAACAGAACCCGCCGCGAGCGAGTGGTCGCCGCCAATCACCAGGGGACGGACACCCGCGCGCACCGCCACCGATGTCAGTCGAGCCACTTCCTCGCACACGTCGGTGATAGCCGCGAGTCGTGCGGCGAGAGTCATTGCTATCGAAGCGCGGTCGGGCACTGCGACGTTGCCGATGTCATCGACGGTGAGCCCCAAGCGCTGCAGCAGATCGCCAAGGTTCGCCAGCCGCATGGCCGACGGACCCATATCCACGCCGCGCCGACTCGCGCCCAAGTCCATTGGCACGCCAATGAGTTGGACCGTGCCGGAGACAATCGCGGCAGGACTGCGTCGAACCGGAAACGTGCCCGGGCGCTGCGAATAGACCGGCGAATCCAGCAGGGTCGGCGTCATGGTAGGAACTTGCCGACCGGCGATGTTAGCAACAAGCTAGATACTTGCACAGGATTGCTTACATTGTTGGCATTATGACAGTACTTTATGACATTATGTATACACCATTCGACATTAGGCGAGCTCAACTATGGATAGTCAGGACTTACGCCTCATTTCGCTGCTGCGAGAGAATGCTCGCGTGTCCGTCGCCCAGTTGGCCAAGCAGCTGGGCGTTTCACGCGGCACCGTGCAGAACCGCATCGACAAGCTGATTGAGCAGCGCGTGCTGTTGGGCTTCACCGTGCGCACGACTCCCGAGGTCGCGGCCCACCGAGTGCGCGCGATGATGATGATCAGCGTCGAAGGCGATCGCTCCGATGCCATTATCAAAGCACTCCGCGGTTATCCCCAGGTGCGCGCGCTACACACCACCAATGGTCGTTGGGACATCGTCGCTGAAGTGGCCACCGATAGTCTCGAAACGTTTGACGAAGCGCTGCGCGGCATCCGCACCATCAAGGGCGTGTCGAATTCGGAGACGAGCCTGCTGTTGTCGACACACAAGGTGTAGCGCATCCAAGCTCCCAGCGCGGTTGCGGTCCTTCAACTGCAGCTGTTCTTTATCTTTCATGAATCAAACTACCCAAGGGCGTCGCGCATTCCTTGCCTCGCTCGGCGCGTTGTCCACCGTGGGTCTCGCACCCAATGTGGCGTGGGCCACAACCGACGCATCTCGGTCGAGCAGCGGAGACCTGCAGCCTTCGCGAGGATTGGCTGCGGCCAGCGATTTTGCCTTCGCACCCGGTCTGACGTATCTGCAAACCGGTTCGCTGGGGCCGACGCCACGCCCGGTGATCGAAAAAACGATCGCGCTGTGGCGCGAGCTCGAGACTGACCCCGCAGTGTTCGGTTATGGCGCCCACGAGCACGCGATGGAAGACGTCCGGGCCAAAGCGGCAGCGTTCATCGGCTGCGCCACGGAAGAACTCGTGCTCACCAACTGCACGACCGAAGGCATGAACTGGGTGGCGCAGGGGCTCACGTTCACCACCGGTGATCGCGTGCTCACGACCGATCAGGAACATCCCGGAGGACGTGTATGCTGGGACTATGTCGCGCGCCGTTACGGAGTGGCGATCGATATCGTTTCCATTCCGTCGGGCCAAAACGATCCACAGGCAATTGTCGACCGCTTCGCGAAGCATATTACCGGGCGCACGCGCGTGTTGTCGTTCTCGCACTTGCTCACCTCCACCGGATTCCGCATGCCAGTGTCGCAACTGTCGGCGCTGGCACGATCACGCGGATGCATCGCGGTAGTCGATGGCGCCCAGGCCGTGGGTAGCATCGACGTGAACGTGAAGGCGCTGGGCTGCCACGTCTACGCTACGAGCGGACACAAGTGGCTGCTCGCGCCCAAAGGCACGGGGCTGCTGTACCTGAGCAACGAGCTCGGCACGTCTGTCGATCCCATTGCGTTGCAGAGTGGTCGTCTGGCGTACTCGGCGTCATCGGGAGTATGCAGCGTGCCCAGCGTGCTGGGATTGGGTGCGACGTTTGACTATCAACTGGCAATCGGAAAAGCGCGCATCGAAGCGTACAATCTTGCGCTGCGTGACCGACTGTACGAAGCGCTTCAGCGCGTGCCGAGACTTCGCGTGACGAGCGCCGCGCCGGGTCCGCTGACCTCTCCAATGCTCACCTATGCGCTGCCCACGAACATCGAGAGCGGCGCTTTCCGTCAACGATTGTTGGAGAAGTACCGCATCGAAGTGAAGGCGGTGCCGGCAAACTTCATGAACGGACATCGCATCTCCACGCATCTGTTCAACACCGATCGTGATGTCGACACGCTCGTGACGGCGCTCCACGCAGAGTTGTCCTGACGTCACTCTGCCCTTAACGTAATCGCCGGATCGACAATCGCCGCTCGCCGCTCGCCGCGCCGGAGCAAACGTCGCGAGTGCCGACACCGCAATGAGCACCAGTGGCACAGCGATGAAAGTGACGGGATGCATGGTGTCGCCGCCATAGAGCACACTGGCCAGCAGGCGCGACGCGGCCAACGCCGCCGCCAGTCCGATCACCGTGCCAATGCGCGGCCTAGCGTGCCAAATGTACAGCGCCTTGCGCCGCGACAGGCGGTGCGCCGCGCCCCGCCTCGACTGCACAATTTGACGGCTACGCCATCACCTCGAGGGAATGTTTGCTCGGGTAACGCGCGATTAAATGGGCAGCAAGCAGGGCTGATGAGCTGACAGTGGAGTTTGGGGTGCTGGGTTATAGATGTGTCACTCGACCCGACGCTCAGCGACGGCCTGCGTCCACTGGTCGAACTCGCTCTTTCGAAGTGCATAGCGCGCCAGGATGTCCGTTCGGAGTGAGCGAAGTTCCTTCCGTGCCTCCGCGGCGAAGGCATCGCGGTCGGGAATCGGGACTTCGAGATCGCGTGCACGCAATTGTAGGTCGTCATCGGTCGGCCATGTGCGCGCACGCACGAATTCCCGCACCAACTCACGCAGCTGGGTGCGATAGTTGAGCCGAATCGGGTCCGGCTCCCCCATCGCCTCGCGAAGCACCTTGAACTGGGCGCAAGAGCGCTCGTACGCCCACACGAACACGTCGCGGAGTATCGCAACACTGGTCAGTTCGTAGATGCCCAGAATGCCCTCGGTGTACGCGGGCTCCGAGACGTCCACGAAGGAGAGCGGACTGAGGTTCGCACGGATCAATGGAATGTTCGCCGCCAAGCGTGATGTTCGCTTGTTGACGTCGATGAAAGGCTGCAGGTACGGGAGGTGCACCATCACGAAGAACGCCTGTTCAATCGGGTCGGTAATGGCCGTCGCTTTCGAGAGTATCGTGTCGAATCGTTCCTCGATCACTTGTGGGATGGCCGTGGGCGTGTAGACGGAGGTTCCCACCACAACGGCGCGTGTCCGCAGTGCTCCTTCTCCGCCGCGGTTGTCAATCAGATTCTCGGCGAGCAAGCCGTGCAAGTTCATGATCGTGTAGCGATTGAACGCGATGTTCGCTGCGTCGTCGACCAGAAACTCGATCGCTGCCTTGTGGTTCAGGATGAGTTGGCGGTCGCGATCGCTGGCGCCGATTGGCGTCTGTCCGGCGTTCAATAACTCCTCGGTATCGATGCGGCTGTACTTGAGGCCTTCAAGGCGACTCGATCCCCACGACAAGTCGATCACGAGGCGCTGCATGATGTCCCGCGCGTAGGTTCCGGCCGGCTGATCCATGTACGTCGTGCGACCAAGCTCGTAGAGTCGTGCGCGCTCGGTGCCGTCGAGATACCAGGTGTGACCCGGCCTGTACTTATCGAGAAAGCGCGCGTCGTAGCCCACGGGGCTGCGCTCGCTGCGTGGGCGACGGATGAGGTGCTGGACGCGGAGCGCCTCCTCAGAAAGGCGAAAGCCGTTCTCGTGGTCGAGCCTTTCCTGAGATACTGGTGTTGAGCGGTTGGGATCTTCCTG